>NZ_JAUBTU010000085.1:0-29674 GCF_036705085.1 Microcoleus sp. B6-A1 | reverse complement strand
CACGCTTTGTCTCGGATGATTCACTTTTACCCCCTCAATCCGCGTATGTGCCAGTTGGGGGTGCGGAATGTGGGTTTAAACTACTCGTTCTCTTCTCTTACCAGAAAGAATTGGTTTAAAGCCGCAACCATAAGTGGGAGAAATTAAAAGAAGACTATTCATTACTCCAATCCTCTTCCTTCCAGGTAGATGTCGCCCCGCGTGCGGTCAACTGTCAACTGTCAACTGTCAACTGTCAACTGTCAACTGAAGCATTTATCATCAGCATCTTCCCGGTTCCTTAAATACTTATAGAAAACAAGTTTTAAAACCAGAGGGAATGGGAAAAAATTTAAAACTTGCTCAATGCTTTCCTTTGTTTATTCCATTCTGGCTTGGCTGAAGTTAGCACCTGTATAACCGGTTGTCAGCCAAAGAATAGCCCTAGCGCCGTCGCGAACAGCTTTTTGCATCGGTTCGGGGGTTCGCCCAGACGGAACTGCCACAGGCTTAAAACTAATGCCTCGACTACCGAGTACGATTTCGCCGATAATCTGAGCTCGCCGCATATGATCGTCAGAAGTGATCAGATACACGCTCTCAATCCCTTGAGCTTTCAATTCATCTACGAGCGTAGTAAAATTTGTTACCGTATCCACTGCTCTGTAGTCTAAGTGCAGGCGATCGGACTCAATTCCCGCTTCTGAAAACACCCATTCAGCGAACTCGGGATTGCTCCCAGACGACACCCAAATCGGCAATTCAGGATGATCCAGAGCAAATTTGGCGGCAAACACCTCTCGCTCCGTAGCCCCACCTAGAACTAACAAAGCTTGGGGTCTCTGAAATTCGCTCTTAAGCTGCTGATACCCAAACCAACACGCCATCAAAAGCCCTACTAGGAACCAAAAACTGCGTGAAGTATTCAAAGGCTGGTAACGCCGCGTGTTTGAATTGATTCTTAACCACATCTAAACCTATAAAAATTTTATGTAACTCACAAAGGAACCATAGCAAAAAATACCGCACGTACAGCCCACTAACAGGAATTAAAAATTAAAATTTAAAAAAGGGTCAGGGGATCATAGATTTTAGATTTTAGATTTTAGATTTTAGATTGACTCTACGCTTGTGGTGGGGCTTAAACGGGGGATTTGAGATTTTAGATTTCAGATTTTATAGCAACCGCCTGGGCGGTTGCTATAAAATCTGCGAGCCAATTCCTTAGCGGATATGCAAAACAGAGGGTTAAAACTTAGGCTTACCCCTCATGCTTTTAATTTTTCTTGATTTTTAACGGGACTGGCCGGGTTCGAACCGGCGACCTAGCGCTTCAGATTTGTGTGAGTTTCCCCACTCTCTGGACTATACCTTCACCATATGCTTGCAGCTTTTAGGTGGTGACCGTCTAGTCTCTAAACCTTCCTGATTTCAATATAGGCGATCGCATAATCGCCCTGAACTCAGGCTTGGCTTGGTATTGCCTTAGAGTCATAGGAACCCACGAACTCTTTAGGTTTCACCAAATTTGACCACATTCACTCCTAGAGTTTCCTCGCAGGGTGCCCGATTCTTCAGGAGGCGCTTGCTCTATCCATCTGAGCCACAGCCCCAGTTGCTAAACCGTTTTGATTATAGCAGTTAATGTCGATTTTGAACTTTTTATTTTGGATGATTAGCGATCGCCAGTTGCCAATTTCGCAGCGATGCGGGCAAAGTTTTCGGCTGCGGTGAGTTTACCCGCACCGTAACAGGCGCGCTGTCTCCATGCGGTGACGGGGAGATGTCCGGGGGGAGCATCTTCGTTGAAGGAGAGCTCGCTGTAATATTTCCAATTTTCCTTGACTCTCCAGCCGACTCGATCGCAAAATTCAGTATAATTTGCCTCGGTACTTGCCCAAATCAGCTGCTGCACGCTCAACCCGAACCGCCCGCTGCTGTATTGTTGCCAAAGTTGGTCGATCGTGCGAAGGTCTGTAGGAGGAAAACTGTCAATATCGGCTGCACTCAGCCAGCCTTCGTCTTCCCTGACAGCGATTTTCAGCAAGATTTCCCAAGTGTGTTCATCAGCTTTGCGCCATTTTCCGGTTTCTAATAGCTTTGTCAGTTGGCGGTAGTCCATCCCTACTTCGGAGATAGCCGGAGTTTGGTCAGGTATGGCGCCGATTTTGTCTTCTAGTCGCAGTAGAGTGCTGACAATCAATTCGGGGTTTAGTTGTTCGAGGCGGTACAGAACCCATTCTAACTGAGATTGAATGTATGTGCGGGCGATCGCACCTTGCTGCACTTCCCCCTGCAACTCATCAAATTTAGCTAACCAATTTTGTTGATTGCGGGCCAATTCCCACATTTGTTTTGCCCACTGCAATCTAACTTGTTCTTTTTTTAAATAAGTTTTGGAAGGCTTAGCACGCTGCGGGTAGGGAGTCAAATCCCAGCCGCAAATCGAGCACCACTCTGCTTTTTCTTCTATGTATTCAGCACCGCACACTGGACAGTTAGACATATTGCCATAAATTCGGTTGCCAAGTAATTATATCAATTCCCGTTGCACTCAGACATGATGTTGACTGTTGACTGTTGACTGTTGACTGTGAATCGAACAACTGAAAATTGCGCCGAGATAGGTTGCGACTTGTAAAAATCCTTCATGAATTGCCCTCTAATTTATCACCTGACGATGCAGCCGGAAACGATATTATATGACATCCGGTAAATTAACCCTCATTCGATTAGGTACGCACTTTGCAACCTACAATTACAGTTTTTCTGTACTAATGTGGGCATTTAGCACCCGAAAGTTAGAGTTATTTATAGCGCTCTAACAAGGCAAGCGAATACTAAACAAACTGCCTTGGCCCAACTCAGATTTTACCTCGATCGTGCCGCGGTGAGCTTCGACTATTTGGCGGCAGAGGTGTAGTCCCAAACCTGTACCGGATCTCCTGTGAGTTCCCGGGCCAAACCTTTCAAATAACTTTGCTTTTTCGGTGGGAGAAATGCCTGCACCGGTGTCTTGGATTTCTATGATTACCCATGCCAGCGGTTGGTTTCCGAAGCTCGTATAAGCAGGTGAATTGGCAGCTTTTAAGCTGACATCTATTGAGCCGTTGTCGGTGAATTTAATCGCATTTCCGATTAAATTTGTCAGCAAGCGGTGCAGCTCCAGACGATCGCCCGGATACTTCGCAATCGGTGCACTTTCTGCACTTTCTGTCAAGTCTAAATTTACCGACAAACCTTTAGCATCGGCTAGGGGAGCTAGTTCTTCAGCTACCTCAGTAATAAGCTGGCGCAAATCCACCGCAGCGAAACTTAGGGATTTGGCGCCTGCTTCGTAGCGGTAGACTTCCAGCAGCATATTTACGAGCGCGATCAGGTTTTTGTTGCTGCGAACCATCGTCCCCAAAGCCTCGCCCATCTGAGGCGAAATTTCTCCCAAAGCTCCCTGCTGCATTAAAGTTATCATTCGATCGGCTGCTACGAGGGGCGTCCGCAAGTCGTGAGCGAGTCGAGAGACAAAATCTTCGCGCTGGAGGGCGATCGAATTGCGCTCGTCTACGCTGTGTTTTAGCCGCAGGAGCGATCGAACCCTCGCCAGCAGTTCATCCATTTCCACTGGTTTGCGGATGAAATCGTCTGCTCCCATGTCCAATCCCTGCACTACGCTCGCACTGTCGTGAGCAGTGATCAGCAAAATCGGCATAAAGGGCAATTCCTTATTGTCTCGGATTCGTTTAGTGACTTCGTAACCATCCATTCCCGGCATCATCACGTCTAGCAGTACCAAATCCGGGGCTGACTTGTCAATTTGACTCAAGGCAGAAAAGCCGTTCTCTGCCGTGCTAATCTCGTAACCTTCTTCTTCTAGGATTGTTTGAACCAACAAAACATTATCTGGTGCGTCGTCTACCACCAGAATGCGATCGGCTTTTGTGGCATTCGGAACAGATAAATAACTCATTTAATTGTTAGCCTGGAAATAAATTCTAAACTTTAATATGGCATCCGATTTATGATTTCACATTTTTACACTTGTTAACTCTGTCATAAGGAATATCTCACAACTTTATCAAATCTTTTTACTTTTGAGCACTCGGATGTAATATAATCTACTACTTGGTTGTCATCGTATGCACACCGTCCCAATCGTCCGGCGGGGGTACTTCCAAATATCTCAGGGATCGATCGAGGTGAACTTCCACAGGTCGATCGCTGGGTCGCATTGCTAAAGCCGCTTCAAAATAACTAATAGCTTTCTGAAAATTTCTAGCAATATAAGCATCCCTACCGTTACTGTAAAGTTCCAAAAACCGAAGGGTTTCCCCATCAATGGGTTCAGAACTATTTTGCAGCAACTCGTAAATACCCACTGGCTGATTTTTGCCCTTAACCCGCACCTTGTCTAACTCTCGCACCCAAATTCCTTCGCGACACAAACTGTATGTAAATTCGCTCAAAATTATATCGCATCCGTACTCCTTTGTAAGCTGTTCCAATCGCGAACTCAAATTCACCGCATCCCCGATTACCGTGTAATCCATTCGCTTTTGAGAACCAATATTTCCCGAAACCACCTCTCCGGAACTAATTCCAATTCCGAAGCGAAACGGATCTTCGCCGGGGCGAGAATCATTAAACTCTTTCAAACGCCGGCGCATATCTAAAGCCGACTGAACCGCCATCCAACCGTGACTTTCCGGAGGATTCAGCGGCAGGGGCGCGCCGAACACGGCCATTAAAGCATCACCGATAAACTTGTCTAAAGTGCCTTCGTAGTGGAAAACGGCCTCCACCATCGTCTCAAAATATTCGTTCAGCAGGGATACCACATCCGACGCTCCCAAATTTTCAGTCAACGTGGTGTAGCCGCGAATGTCAGAAAATAAAATAGTCACTTCTTTGCGTTCGCCCACCATCAGGGCGCCTTCACCCAAGGCCATCACTTTATCTACGACTCCAGGAGTCAGGTAGCGGTACATCGTATTTTTCATCCGCTTTTCGTGGCTGATGTCTTCGAGTACCACTAAACCGCCGCGCACGCCGCCTTCTGGATTGATTAGCGGGTTGACAGTCAAATTCAAACTACGTTCAATTACTTTAATTCGAGAGGCGGGGATGGGCAGCGGACAATAAGGGTGATACAGGGCAGAATTTCGCAGCGCAAATAGAGATTGGGCATTAGCTAATTCTGCCAGCGCTACTTCCTCAGTCCACGCGCGGTTTTCGCCCCAAGCGTAATATAAATTAGGATCAGCGCGATCGGGCACTGCCAAAATATAACTTTCTTCTTCTTCTTCTTCTTCTTCTTCTCCTTCTTTTTGTTGGGAATTTAGCGTTTTTTCTACCAACAGTCCCACAGTTAAACTTTGTTCGGGAACGTAATGTCGGGCAGCAATTTTGAGACTGTCTTCTAGTCGAAATTGCAAATTTTCGATCGGCACAACTTCCCAAACATAGCGATTCACCAGTTTATCTTCCCAAATCTGGGGATTGTGTTTGCTTTTAGCTTGATTTACCGGACAGCCCAACAATTCTAGGGCTGCTTCGTTGATAGTCACAACTCGCCCCTTCAAATCGGTGGAAATCACTGCATCAGAAAGACTTTGCAGCATATCTTTCTGATACTGCTTTTCCACCATCACGTTCTGAAACAGTTGAGAATTTTGCAACGCCATTCCCGCTTGGGAATTAAACGCTCGCAAAAACTCTTCGTCGGAAGGGGTGAAAGTACCTTGGTTCTTATTAATTAGCTGAGTTACCCCGATCAGCTCACCTTTAGCGTTATGCACGGGCATACACAAGACAGTCCGAGTGCGGTATCCCGTTTGCCCGTCTGTAGAGGGGTCAAAGCGGGGATCGTCGTAAGCATCTGTAATATTTAGAGGTTGACCGGTCGAAGCCACGTAGCCAGCAATTCCCTTATTAGCAGGAATGCGGAGATCTACCATCGTTTTGCCGTCAGCCTTGGCGACTTTTGTCCAAAGTTCGTTGGTTTCCCGATTTAACAAAAATAGCGTGCTGCGATCGGCTTGCATCAAGTCGCGAGCTTGATCCATGACAGAGCGCAAAGTTGTTTCCAAGTCAAGACTTTGACCCAAAGTCGTGGTGGCTCTCAACAGTGCGGCAACCCCTCGCTGGTTGCGGGCGACGACGTAGAAAGACTGACAGCTTTCGAGAATAATCCCGATCGAATCTGCAAAAGCCTGGAACTGCTGTTCGTCTTCCTCGCTAAAGGAGACATTGCCAGCTTTATTTAACAGTCTGACCACTGCTACGGGTTCATGTTGGCTCTTGCTGCTAAAAATCGGCATACAGAGCATAGTGTCGATTTGATAGCCCGGTGGTTCGTCTACTTCGGAATTAAAATACTCGTGCGATCGAGCTTCGGCGACATTAATCGATTTTCCGGTTGTTGCTACGTAGCCTAAAATGCCTGCATCCATAGGCAAGCGTACTTCTACCTCCTCGCCCGTAAGTGGATCGAGTGTTTTGTGCCACAGTTGATTTTTGTTGGAGTCAACCAAAAAAATTGTTGTCCGGTCTGCTTGCAAAATTTGACCAATTTTGACAGTGAAGGCATCTAAAAGTTGCTCTAAGAGACTTTCGAGTGCTTCATTGTTAATCAGGTCCATCGCCCGGATAAATTGCTGAAATTCAGCCGTGATAAAGTCCAGCAGGCACACTAATTCAGGAACTGGCAGGCTCTTAACACGGGAGGTCAATGCCCCCATAAAATTGACTTGAGTCAGTGTAGCCAGAACGCTACCAGCATTGGAGAATGTCATGATTAACTGCTTGCTCAGAGGGGTAGACTGACCGCAGGTCGATCGGCGCTAGATTCGGCAGCCGTGCAAACTCTTGAATTTGTTTGCAAGCGCATCGGCACTCGCTTGTCGCTTTGATGAATCGTGAGTTCAAAAGTGGCGCACGCAACTTCAGTGTGCTTGTGATGTATGCTCGATCGATCTTTTTTACAACCTCGATGATACTGATGAGGGTTCGTCCATTCAAGCTGAACTTGAGTTCGCAAAACAGAAGGCCTGAAAATTAGGTGACAAGCTTTAGTTCGATCGAGAGTGCAATGTGGATTGGACGCCCTGTGCTCGGCCCCAGCGCGCGGTGTGACTGTTTTAGCGCACTCGGCGACCGTATCCGGTCAGGTAAAGGGCGCTATGAAAGCAGCGCGCAAGGCATTCCTACAGAGCTACTCATAGTTTAATGGTAAACGCAACAGCAGGATAGCGACGGTAATTTATGCAGCAAAAAAGTTCGATCGGTCTTTGAAAACATCCCTGTTCACTACCAACTGACGATCGAACAGCCAAGCTAAGCTGGCGGTGATGTTTAAAGGTGCTACAGATCCTGACATTTAGGCCGCTCTGGGCACAGACTGGGCAAATACCACTGATTGATAGTAGCGCTGGAGTTGTGCCGCGGCGGCTGCCCAACCCCAGCGTTCGGCTTCTCGGCGAGCGTTGTGGCGCAGGGTTTCCCGTTCTTCGGGATTCGCAAACAGACGCTGGGTGGCGGCGAGTGCTCCTTCTTCGTCGGCGGGATCAAATAGATATCCGTTAACACCGTCGGTGACGATATCGGGAATTCCGCCGCTGCGCGCCGCCACTACAGGCGTCCCCGCAGCCATTGCTTCTAGGAGCACTAAGCCCAGGGTTTCGGTGCGGGATGGAAAAATGAAGGCGTCGGCCGATGCGTAAGCTCTTGCGAGTTCTTGCCCCTTGAGGTAGCCGACAAAATTGGTGGGTGTACCGGCAAAAAATTGTTCAAGGGTTTGCCGGTGCGGGCCGTCTCCCACTAGGGCGAGGCGGGCGTCGGGAATCGCTGCGAGGACTGGTTTGATGCGTTCGATTTCTTTTTCTGCACCGAGGCGGCCGACGTACAGCAGCAGGGGACTGTCTGGGTTATTTGCAGAAAGGCGCGATCGCATTTCTCGACTTGCCAATTCCGGGACAAACATTTCAGTATCTACGCCCCGCTGCCACAAATCTACTCGCTCAATGCCGTGGGTTCTCAATTCTTCCACCATTGCTGTAGAAGTACACAGATTCAATTCTGCTTGGTTGTGGGCACCTTTGAGCAATTCCCACAATAAAGGTTCGAGGACTCCGAAACCATAGTGGTGCAAGTATTTGGGCAAATGGGTGTGGTAAGAAGCCAAAATCGGAATATTCAACTTTTTGCCGTAATATATACCGCCCAATCCCAAAATAGCGGGATTGACAACGTGAATAATATCCGGTTTAAACTGCTCTAATTGGCGGCCGACAGCGGGAGAAGGAAGTGCCATTTTCAATTCCGGGTACATCGGCAAAGGCAAGCCCTCCACACCGTAAACTCGTGCGCCTTTGTATTCTTTAATTCCGTAATCTGGAGAAAATATCAGAACTTGTTCGCCCGATCGCTGCAAGTGATCTACAGTGTGAATCAGGCGCGTCACAATGCCGTCTATTTTCGGCAAAAATGTTTCAGTGAACAGAGCAATTTTCATAAAAATAAGTTACTTAGGGAGCCGATAATCATAGCTTGGGGCAAACGTCATCGGTAACAGGATACACTGTGTCGGGGGAGTAAGTCATTGCGTGCGATCGGCTGCTTTTCTACACTTCTTCTTTCTGTTGCACTACCGCTAATTCCGAGCGATAGGTTTTTGGGATAAAATGCCAATTCCCTGAATGCCAATTGATACAATTATCCCACCTAAAAGCCATCCCACACTTTCGGTCAAGCAATTAATTCTGTGAATTTCCTGTGCTGTTCCGGCAATTTATCTTGTTTTTTAAGTGGCAGATAAGCCTTCGCTAACTCGCCACTAATTTAGATCACTCGGCGTTACAGCAGCCCATTCCCCTATTAAATAATAAGCAAAAACTGCCCTCGCTGAAAATCCAGGCAGAACCACCAAAAGCAACAGAATGAGAATTTGATTTTTCAGGGAATTTTTTCCCAAACAAGCCAGCCATAAAAACCTGATGCCATTTTTTAATTAACCGCAGAGGACACAGAGGACACAGAGAAAGAGATAAAAAAGATAGATCATCGTAATATACAGCCAAATCCATTCAGAACTTGCGAACCCTTCTCCTCTCTTCCCTTCTTTCCTCTTGCTTCGCGCCCTTCGCGCCTTCGCGGTTCGTTAAAAAAATTTTTACCCGCAAATAGATACCAGAAATTACTTCCAAGAAACCTTCGGCAAAATCTGGTTTTTATCGACACGGTGCTGATATTTTGTAGCAAAATTCAGCAGAGAATCGAGCAGGGAATCTGAGAGGTAGTGCGGTTGCAAACCGAGGTCTAGCAAATTGGTGTTTTTGGCATTGAAATAATGTTCTTCTTTCTCGACTCTGGGATTTTCGATGTTGTTGATTTCTACTTTTAATCCCATTGCCATGCCTGCTTTTTGCACCAAGGAGGCTAAGTCGCCGACGCTGAATTGTTCGGTGAATTGGTTGAAGACGCGGAATTGTCCGGCTTCGGCGGGGTTGGCTAGAGCCAATTCCACGCACCGCACGGTATCCCGAATGTCTAAGAAGCTGCGGGTTTGTCCGCCACTGCCGTAAACTGTCAGAGGATGACCGATCGCAGCTTGGATGCAAAATCTGTTCAATGCTGTACCGAATACTCCGTCGTAGTCCAAACGGTTGATCAACAGTTCATCCATGCCGGTTTCATCTGTGAGCACGCCGTAGACTACGCCCTGATTTAAGTCGGTGGCTCTTAAACCCCAGATTTTGCAAGCAAAATGGATGTTGTGGGAGTCGTGGACTTTTGACAGGTGGTAGAAACTGCCTGGTTGTTTGGGATAGGGTAGTGTATCCTTGCGGCCGTTGTGTTCGATCGTAATGTAGCCTTCTTCAATGTCAATATTCGGCGTGCCGTATTCGCCCATTGTCCCCAATTTCACTAGGTGACAATCGGGGAAGTCTTCGCGGATGGCGTACAGCAGGTTGAGTGTCCCGACGACGTTATTGACTTGGGTGAGGACTGCGTGTTCGCGATCGATCATTGAGAAAGGTGCCGAACGCTGTTCGCCGAAATGGACGATCGCCTCTGGTGCAAATTTTCTCATGCTTTTGCTGAGAAAATCGTAGTTGGTGATGTCACCGACGAACAAGTCGATCGACTTGCCCGTTAAATCTTGCCATCGCTGGAGTCGTTGCTGAATCGGTGCGATGGGAGTGAGGGTGTCGCTGCACAGTTCCAGATCCCAGTGCCGCCGCACGAAGCTGTCGAGGATGCCAACTTCGTAACCTTTGTTAGAAAGGTAGAGTGCGGTTGCCCAACCGCAATAGCCATCGCCACCAATAACCAGGACTTTCATAAATCAACGGTGAATCTTGCTTGCCAATACTGGGTTAATGTACCAGGTATTGGTGCATTCTGAACCTTTAATAAGCGCGTGTTCGCCCAGGAGGGACTCTGTTTTTTTGGATTAAACCGGAATTTCGTCGGCGAAACTGGCCCGGCGGGTGAATTCAAAGGGGCCGGCCTGGGCTCCCCAGACGTGGGCGTCGGTTTCTGGGTCACGTCCGCGATCGTGGCTAATAAATTTGTCTTGGTCAATCTCAAATTCGCTGTCTAGATAGGTTTTTTTGCCCTTTCTGACCACCATGCAGCCTTTTCCGGGTTCGACAGACCCTTTGAAGCTGTTGCCCGTCCACTGCGTAATAAAGGTGCATCCGGGAAGTAGAGTCAGTTGTGCTTTTTTGATTTCTTGCAGCCGTTGCGGGTCGCGGGCCGCGCCGTAGAATTGTTCTTCGTTTTCTATGGCATAATTTTCGATGTCGATTCGATCGCCCACCGGGACTAATTTCAAAACTCGGACTCGGTACGGTACGTGCAGTTCAATATCGTAGGCTTGTTCTAGGTACAAGCTGAGCCCATCCAGAACTTCGACGGGTAAAGGCCTCATGCAGACGCGGATGTGGGCGAAGAATGGCGGGTTTTCAAAGGCTTGGGCTTGGTTGCTGAAGTCGGCGGCCATCCAGCGGGCGAGAGTGACGATATCGGTGGAATGAGTCATTTCGATTTTAGATTTTAGATTTTAGATTTTGGATTGGGGATCTAGTAAAAATTATTTTAGGGGAAAGGGCGCGTCCGACGAAATTCTGCGACAATTATTCAGAGTTGGAGTGTTAAAAACCCCCTATTGTCGCCGCGTCATTGCCATCACAGCATCAACAGTAAGTTCGGGTACAATACTTACTGTTGGCAAAATGTCTGCTCCCGAACAAACTAGGGGTAGGTTATCGCCCTGCCATACCCAAACTTGTTGGCGAGATAAATCTATTAACCATGCTAATTGCGTTCCATTGCTAAGGCAAAGGAGAATCTTATTCTGCAAGTCTAAAGTGCTTTGATTTGGCGATCGAATTTCAATCAACCAATCTGGCGCTCCATCAAACGGCCCGTCTTCATCAGGAAGCCGATCGCACGCTACGATCGCGATATCTGGCACTGGTGAATGGGGAGGTACCAAGCAGCGCAATTCTGGGACTGCTTCAAATCTATCGGTACGATCATTGATATAGTTAACCAAGTTGTTTTGCAGTCGCGAGTGAAACAGAGTTGGCATAGTTTTTTGAACTGCCCGCCCAGCCATCAATTCCCATGCGGGCGAAGACTCAATATTTGGTTGAGCAAGAAACTCTTCTAGTGAAACTGTTGCAATGGACTGAACCATGTTTTTTAGAAGGACTTCACTGCGCTTGTCACGCGCAAAACTCTACTGCATTATATCGCAAAATCAATGCATTTTCTTCTGCCAACTCTCGAATTTTTAGTCTAACTCGCCCCATTGGTGCGCCCTCAATCTTCCAAAATCTCGACCAAATCTTCCATTGTCACGTCGAAGGCGCGGGCAATTTTGTAGACAGCAGAAAGATCGACTGTATTCAAAGCATCGCGCCTCCCGTAGCTTCTGACAGTGTTGTAGTTGACTCCGGATCGATCGGCAACTTCTTTGAACGTCCAACCTCTTTGCTCAGCTAGTTCTCGAATCCGCAATCTAACATATCCCATTAGCGCGATCGCCCTTACTATTCCAAAAACTCGACCAAATCTTCAATCATGACATCAAAAGCAAGGGCGATCTTCTGAACGGCACTCAGATCGACCATACTCATCCCATCATCGCGTCTAGCGTACCCTTTAACCGTGTTGTAATTAACCCCTGAGCGATCTGCCACGTCTTGCAGCGTCCAGCCCTTTTCTTCTGCCAACTCTCGAATCTTTAGTCGAACTCGCCCCATTGGTGCGCCCTCAATCTTCCAAAATCTCGACCAAATCTTCCATTGTCACGTCGAAGGCGCGGGCAATTTTGTAGACAGCAGAAAGATCGACCGTGTTTAAAGTATCGCGCTGAACGTAGCTTCTGACAGTGTTGTAATTAACTCCGGATCGATCGGCAACTTGCTTTAGTGTCCAACCCTTTTGCTCAGCTAGTTCTCGAATCCGCAGTCTAACGTATCCCATGTTTTAACTTGACATTGATGCGTATGCAACATATGATATCTATGTACACTAAAAACGATCGCCCTCCTAGCCTCGAAAACTTAAGGGCGATCGCCTTTTCTACCACACCCCACGAACGTGGGGAAGGATTACCCTATGATACCAACATCCAAGCCCAAATTAAACGCTCATCCCTGGTGTATCGTGCGGCAATTGCCAAATATGCAGCGATTGGTTGTGGCAAGGTTCCACCGCCGGGGCGATGCGGAGGGATACATACAGATTTTACAGCGGTTGTTGCCGACGGCTAAACACGCGATCGTTTTTGATACGACAGGGGCTGAGAAATTGGCAGAAGTTCGATCGACTCAATTAGAACGAATGTTGTAATTAATCAGGAGCGATCGTGTTTTATAGCAAGTGCGATCGCTCTTTCCTTAAATCCACTTGACAACTGATAAGCTACAATATTTCAAGAGTATCTGAGAGCTTCGATCCCTATGAATACTCAATTAATGGTAAAACCTTCTTCTTTGATGCCCCAAGGCATCAAAATGGTAGAATTTGGGAATATTTACTTATTCAGATTTACCGACGATCTCCAATCTCGCATGGAAGAACTGCTAGAGAGAAAAAGACTAGATTTGTTAACTGTCGATGAACTTCCCGAATTAGCTGGCATCATCGAACTATCCCGAATTTTTACCTTGATTAACGCCCAACTTTCCACCCAAGCTAAATGGTGTGCGATCGCACTCGACAATTTATGCGACAACGAGCTAAATATCTCTGCGAATACTGCCACTCTCCAGAATATCTAAGCCCAGATCGCTTTACCATAGATCATCTCATGCCCAAATGTCTCGGCGGATCTGATGACAGTGAAAATTTAGCATTAGCTTGCCGTCGCTGCAACGAACGCCACTACAATTTTACCAACGGAATTGACCAGGAAACTCCGCAAGAATGTTTATTATTTAATCCTCGTCAGCAGCAGTGGTCAGAACATTTTATCGGGACAGCAGATGGTCTAAATATTGTCCCTAAAACTCCCATAGGTCGAGCAACTTGCAATCGGCTTGACCTTAATGATGAACGTTATGATGAAAAGGATTCGATTCGGCGATCGCGCAGGTTTTGGGTAGAAGGTGGTTGGCATCCACCTGCTGAAGATGCTCGTCAATTAGAATAAGTCATCTTCTCATCCTCAAGGTGAATAAACCTCAGATTTAGCATTACTCTCAAGATATTGCTGATAAGCTGCCTCATCTCCTCCAAACGAGTCGATCGAAATACCAGCACTTGGGACTGGCATCAGCGGACTAGGTTTAGGTGCGTACTGACAATAACATACAGCAATCAAATCGTAGTTGCTTCCTGGTGCCTCAGTGGGGTATTGTTCAACCCTGACAACTTCCCAATCTCCGACTCGATAGTGAGTATCGCTATCGGGGAATTGCGGATCGTCGAACTCTTCAATCCGGTAAAACTCGTAGGGACGATTCCCCGGTTGAGGTAGGGGTTCGTCAGAGGAATCATAATACTCGCAGAGAATATCAGTTGTTGCCCCAGTGTGAGCCAACATTCTATTTTCCCAGCCTTCTGCTGACATCGATTGAGCCTTAAAAATGATATATTTCCGCATAATTAATCTTCATCCTCATTTTCTAGATAGTTAGGAAAGCGAGTTTGTCCTTTAAAGATACAATTGACTTTTAAAATATCTCCTCCGACTCTCTTAATTCGCAGCAACTTCCATCCATACTTTCGTTCCATTTCCAAACACTTTTCTGGATCTGTTGCTGCGTGCCAAGAGGTATCTTCTGGGTTGGATTCATTAGTATTGGTCATGCAATTGTCAATAAGTCAAATATCAAATTAATCAATTCTAGCCTAAAGTTATATTAGTCGTCGAAGCATTTGCGCCGTCAATCTACAGATAAACCTAGAGATTTGTGGCGCAAATACCTTGTCGAACTGATACTTTTGCCAGAGATTAAATCCTCTGGTTGAGACATCTAAATTAGCAAATTAGATGAGTTTGACAGCCCGCAGACCAAACATCAGCACTGTCGCCAAGCCGATCATGCCGCCAAAAATCCCAAAATAAGTTATTGCTCCGCTAAGAGTCATGGCAATTTCTCCAAAAAAATCAATAAAAAGACCTATAAGAACTATAATCTAAAATCTAATATCTAAATTAGATAAATATGCAATCCATAATTAAAGTTGACTTGGGGCCACAATCTTACAATGTTTGCGTGCGATCGGGCGGCTTAGACGAACTCGGCAGTCTGATGGGCGATCTAAGTTTGGGCAAAAAAGTGCTGCTGGTGTCGAATCAGTCGATTTTTCGGCAGTACGGCGAAAGAGCAACAGCAGCCCTCGAATCAGCCGGTTTGGAAGTCAGTAGCTGCATTTTACCACCGGGAGAGCAGTACAAAACTTTAAATTCGGTACAGAAAATTTACGGTGCGGCTTTGGAAAACCGCTTAGAACGTTCCTCGACAATGGTGGCTTTGGGCGGCGGGGTGGTTGGCGATATGACGGGTTTTGCTGCGGCGACTTGGCTGCGGGGAATTAATGTCGTACAGGTTCCGACTTCGCTGCTGGCGATGGTTGATGCTTCTATTGGCGGCAAAACGGGGGTAAATCATCCTTTAGGGAAGAATTTAATCGGGGCTTTTCACCAGCCACGTTTGGTTTTGATTGACCCGGATGTACTCAAAACTCTGCCGGCGAGGGAGTTTCGGTCGGCGATGGCGGAAGTCATCAAGTACGGGGTGATTTGGGATGCTGAACTTTTCGGGAAGTTGGAGAATTGCAAGCGTTTGGATCAAATGCGCTATGTGAAGGCGGATTTGTTGGCTGAAATTTTGAGCAGGTCTTGCCAAGCTAAGGCTGAGGTGGTAAGCAAAGACGAGAAGGAATCGGGTTTGCGGGCGATTTTGAATTACGGACACACCATCGGTCATGCTGTGGAAAGTTTGACCAATTACAAGGTGATCAATCACGGGGAAGGAGTGGCTATCGGTATGGCTGCGTCAAGCCGATTGGCTGTGGAGTTGGGAATGTGGGATGCTGAGTGCGATCGCCGTCAATCTGCTTTAATTGAAAAAGCGGGTTTACCTGCCAAATTGCCGGCGGGTGTGGATGTTGAGGAAATTTTGCATACTTTGCAACTGGATAAGAAGGTGCAGGATGGCAAGGTGCGGTTTGTGCTGCCGGTGCGCTTGGGTGAGGCTGCTGTGAGCGATCGGGTGGATGGGGATTTGATTATACAAGTTTTGAAGGAAATGCTTTAGGAAGTCAGTAGTCAGTAGTCAGTAGTCAGTAGTTAGTAGTTATTTGTTTGTTCTAATAACCAATAACTAATAACCAATAACCAATGCAGCTTAAGAGCCGCTCGACCGCGAATTAATTTCCTCCAAGATTTTATCTACTCTGTTAGCCGCTTGAGTTCTGCCTTGCTTGATAAATAACTCCTTAGCTTTTTTTAGGCTGGCTACTGCCTCCGCTTGGTTTTCCTTGTCTCCTTGTTGGTACAAACCAACTCCTAAATTGTTTAAAGCATCGGGATATCGATCGTTAATTTTAACGGCTTGTCTCCACTGAACAATTGCCTCGGGCAACTGCCCCTGACTTGCCATCGCCACGCCTAAATCGTTGTGAGCTTTGGCGTGCTGCGGGTTGACTTCAATTGCTTTTTGGAATAGAGCGATCGCATCGCTCATTTTACCTTGTCCCGACAGCATAGTTCCCAACTTGTAATAAGCATCCGCTTCTTTGGGATAGCGAGCGATTAGTTGCCGGTACAAAGCTTCGGCATTGACAGCATTTCCTTGACCGTAAAGGTCGTTGGCCGTTCTCAAACCCATCGTGTAGCCTTTACCTACAACTTGGCACTTTTTCTCGGAGTTGCCTTCCTGCTTGCAAATCCTGAGTTCGTCTCCCTTCATCTCGTAGGACAGAACTTCCCGAACAGCAGGGCCTCGGCGCGATGGCTGCAAGTTCTGCGATTGCAAGTTTTGCGAGAGTTGCAGGGCGATTGTCTCAGCCCCGGCCGGTTGGGCCACTGCGACACTGCAGATTCCTGCACCCACCAAAATGCTTGGGGCAATCCACCTCAAAGGTTTGAACCAGGGAAACTCTCGATCGTTTTTCATGTCTTTTGTGGAAACGTGTTGTTGATATCCTGGGTTTCACTAGGGCCGTAAGAGTCGGAGCCGATGGGGCCCACCCGATGAAATAGTTAGTTATTAACAGTCGAGATATTTTAGCACTGCGGGGCCGAGTTTGAGTTAAATTAGAGTAGAATTCCGATCGATTCTCAGTCAACCTTAGCAGGAAAATAGAAATGGGGCAGTCTATTCTTACCATGCTCTTTGCGCTCATCCTCGGCTACGCTGTTAACTCAAGCGTCAAAATAGTCAGCGGTGGCGACGAAGCTTTAGTGGAACGTTTGGGTCAATACAAGCGCACCCTCAAGCCAGGATTCCACTTTATCAGTCCCCTGGTCGAAAAAGTCGTCTGCGTGGACACAAGCCGTGAAAGAGTTTTAGACATTAAACCTCAATCAGCAATCACGGGAGATAATGTGGCTCTCGAAGTCGATGCCGTTGTGTATTGGCGGGTTGTGAATTTACAGAAAGCTTATTATGGAATCGATCAAATTGAAAATGCGATCGCCAACTTAGTTTTAACGACGTTTCGCGCTGAAATTGGTCGATTGCCCATGCAAGACATCTTGGGTTCCCGAGATGACATGAATAAAAAGTTACTCAAAAAGTTGGACGAAGCTACCGAAACTTGGGGTGTCAAAGTAATTCGGGTGGAAATTCAAAGCATTACACCTCCGAAAAGGGTGCAAGAAGCTATGGAATTGGAGCGCGCTACCAAGAGCGAGTGGCAAGCAATGGTCAATAAGGCGATCGGTACTAAGGAGTATATGAGGCTCTTAGTTGAAGCTTTAGACTCCCATCCCAATAGCAAGCAAGTTTTGAATTACTTAGTAACGGAAAAATACTTAGACGCTCAACAAAAATTGGGCGAAAGCGACAATGCCAAAATTCTGTTTATGGACCCCAGAAGCATGAGCGAAGCTCTGGGCGAACTGATGGGTTCTATGCCCGATGTGACGCCTCCTTCTGAGGGCAGCCAAATAACAGTTATCGAGACTAACACTTCTCAAGACTGATTCCTGAAGATAGCGTCGGCAACCAGACAAACATCGTGCATTTCTCTGACATCGTGTACTCGCAAGATATCTGCCAAATTTGCGATCGCACCTGTACAAGCCGCCGCTGTCCCCCAAACTCTTTGTTTCGCTTCTGGCTGATTCAAAATGTGACCGATGAAGCTTTTTCGCGATACTCCGACTAAAATCGGACAGTTTAAAACACGGAATTTTCGCAACTCTCGCAGAATTTCTAAGTTTTGACTGTAAGTCTTGGCAAAGCCAATACCAGGGTCGAGAATTATTTGAGATTTGTCAATCCCCGCCGCAACTGCTGCCGCAATTCGACTCTCGAAAAATTCCCCAATTTCCCCCATTAAATCGCGATAATCTGTGAGTTGTTGCATCGTCTGGGGAGTTCCCCGAATGTGCATCAAAATTATTGGCACTTTTAACTGAGCAACCGTTGACAGCATTTCCGAGTCAAAAGTTGCTCCCGAAATATCGTTAATTATATCAGCTCCCGCCTCTACCGCAGCTTTCGCAACCTGCGCTCTGGTAGTATCTACCGAAATAGGAACTGAGCCAAAAATATCTGCTTTTTGTCGCAGTATTTGTACTACAGGTATAACGCGATCGATCTCCTCTCCTAATGATATTTCCGCTGCACCGGGCCGAGTAGATTGACCGCCAATATCAATAATATCTACCCCCGACTTTACCATGTTTTCCGCTTGCGCTAAAGCAGATTCTATGGTAGAGAAATCTCCCCCGTCACTAAAACTATCAGGGGTAACATTCAAAACGCCCATTAGATAAGTGCGTTTTCCCCACTCGAAAGCTTTATTTCTAATTGTAATTTTTTCTGGGTTATTTGTCATGGCGATCGTGGGATTTGATATCGGACTGGACGCACGGGTAGCCAGAAACCGGGTTTTTTCACGACAATATTTGGTTGCAACCCACAGATTCTGTAAAAAACCCGGTTTCTTTGAGTCTTAATGCGTCCAACACTGTTCAACCAAAACTTAACCAGCTAAAAACAGTATCAACTGTCAATTCTAATTCAATTTTATCAATTATTGGCAACAGAGCTGCACCTTTATACAGTTCTACTTTTTGTCCGGGAAATACTGCCAAAATACTCTCTTCTTCTGGGTCTAGTAACCACCCCAACTCAGTGCCGTTTCGCGAACAGTGGAGCAAGTTACTCAGCACTTTTGTTTGGCTTTGGTTGGGAGATAGAATTTCTATCGACCAGTCGGGATTAATGTCAAAGCGGTTAACAATTCTACCAGATGGCAAAAAAGGAATTCTTTCCCATCGGAATACTGCTACATCTGGCACGATTGATGCCCCGCCAAAAGTGCAGCGCAACTCGGGAAAAGCATTGGCAATTTTCCGAGTTTTCGCTACTTGATTGATAGTCTTGCAGAGTTCACCTTGAAGTACGCTGTGTTCACCTTGAGGCATGGGCTTCTGAATGATTTGTCCCTCAAGAAATTCTGAGGCCGGTTCAGTTTCAGGAAGTTTGAGGAACTCATCTAAGGCGGGTTTGGGTTTAACGATCGCAGTCATAGGTTAATTCTCCCGATCCGAGAAACACTGAACGGCACATCACAATTGTAGGCGATCGCTGTTTAATTCCCGCTGCCCTGGTCCCACTTACCACTTAGCAATTACCTATTAGCAATTACCTATTACTGATAATTGACAATTCGAGCAAAACTCGCAGCTTCCAAACTAGCACCACCAACCAAAACCCCGTCAATCTCAGGCATCGCCATAACTTCATCAATATTCTCCGGTTTGACGGAGCCGCCGTACTGAATTGGCACGCCAGGATTAGTCAATTTACTGCGAATCAAACCAATAACTCGGTTAGCTTCCTTAGCTTCGCAAGTATCGCCAGTGCCAATCGCCCAAATCGGCTCGTAAGCAATTACCAACTTATTTTGGTCAACATCAACCAAATCTTTTTCCAATTGAGAAAAAATGTGAGATTCAGTTTCCCCTGCATCTCGCTGCTGCTTGGTTTCCCCAACGCACAGAATCGGAATTAAATCGTATTTCTGAGCCGCTTTTAGCCGCAAATTGACCGTTTCGTCAGTTTCCCCAAAATATTGGCGTCGCTCGCTGTGGCCGATGATGACATAACGGACACCAAGTTCACTCAGCATTGGCCCGGAAATTTCCCCAGTAAAAGCTCCAGACTCTTGCCAGTGGACGTTCTGAGCACCGAGTCTGATCCGGCTGCCGTGCAAATTTTTCGACAGGACAGCCAAGGAAGTGAAGGGAACGCAAAGCACGACTTCCCGTTCCTCTGGGGTTTCCGTCAGGCAGGACATGAATCCTTGAAGAAACTCTAGGGATTCAGTCCTAGTTTTGTACATTTTCCAGTTGCCAGCAATAACTATTTTCCGCACGGGTGACTCAGTAGCTCTGTGAACATCAAAATCAGGCAACTTATAGTTTAAAGCTTTAGGGTACATTTCGAGCCCTTATTGCCCAAACTCGATGCGAGCTTGCTCAACTAAGTCAACGGTGACGACTTCGGTTTCGGCTTCGCGGGCCAACTGCTCGATGCGGACGCGAGCTTGTCCCCGGACAAAGTAGGGAATATTTTTCAGCTTCGCCTTGGCTTCTGGCGTCCATTTTAAATCATCGGAAAATTCGGAATCGGGCATGGCGTTTTGAGCGATCGACTACAAGCCTTCATGGATCTGGCTTTGATGGAAAGCCTGGATGTATTAAATTTACCACGAGTTGCGATCGCCCCACACCTTCTCACTCTGCCTTAAATTTGTTGCCTAAAATAGCCGACGCTTCTTGTAAAAGCTGATTCTGCTCTTCTCGAATTGCCTCCAACCTTGTCAAAATATTAGCAAGTCGTTCCTGAGACTCCAAACTGTTTGATTCAACTCCCCTCAATTGTAAAGCTGAATTATTTTTATCTTCGGGATTCTTTGAAACCAATGAGTTTACGGCCACTCCACCAAAATTACTTACAGATTTAGAGCCGACACTCCAAACCCCTTGCATAATTTTTCCAGGGCTTTGCAGAATAAATAACCATCCTTCTGCAAAAAAGCTACCTAAAGCCTGCAATAAACCCAAGATCATGAATATAAATAGTAGCAACATTGCTAAAGATATCAGCGGATGACTCACCAACCAGAAGACTACAGGGTG
The DNA here is from genome assembly GCF_036705085.1 of Microcoleus sp. B6-A1. Lineage (NCBI taxonomy): Bacteria > Bacillati > Cyanobacteriota > Cyanophyceae > Oscillatoriales > Microcoleaceae > Microcoleus > Microcoleus sp. B6-A1. Next base: position 8,859 of record NZ_JAUBTU010000085.1, on the reverse strand, counting down.
AGAATCAATCCAATCTTTGACAGTACCATTGATAGCGTTTTGAATGGCATCTGAAGCGGCACCGCTCATATTTGCCGCCTTGTTAATGCTATCTTCTAATGAAGCCTTAGCCTTTTCTGTAGCTATATTTACACTCTCTACAGCTTGGCTAGTGCTTTGATTCAGAGTATTAACCGCAGAGTTAGTAGTTTGATTAATAGTTTCTTTGGCCGTTGCCGCAGAGTGAGAAACAGCATCAACAGCTTTGTTGGTACTTTCACTGACTGCACTAACGGCTTGATTCGTGACTTCAGATATAGAAATCCTCGCTTTTTCGGTTTTCTCCGCTACAGTACCTAAAGCATTCTTCGTAGTTTGATTAACAGTATTAACGGCAGAATTCGTAGTTTGAGTCAGAGCTTCTTTTGCCTGATACGCAGTTTCAGAGAGAGAAGATTTAGCTTCGGCTGTTGCTTCGGAAACAGAATTCATTGCTTTTCCGACTTGTTCTGTCCAAACTTCTTTCGTTTTTTGAAAGCTTTGAGAAAAATCAGGCAGTGCTACTTCCATAGTAAGTGAGATCCATCAAGTTAATTTACTGTTTCCCAGTGATTATAGTATATATAGCAATGCTTGCAGGAGTCATAAATTTTTTACCCCACCCCAACCCTCCCCGAACTCGCGGGGAGTCCGTAAGAAATTCACAAATGATGCGAGAATTCCTATAGTATAGCTTCCATCCGCCCATGCTTTGAAAGATGATTCCAACGCTTTGACGATGTGTTCCCGACTCAAACCCAAAGACAGGAGTTTAGACAATATCTGGGGGGATTATTGGGAGAAAGGAGAGAAAACACCTATCCCAGATCGCGCAGAACGCTGTAAATGTTTGTTAACAAAGCTTACGCCTTTTTGCACTCTGTGCTTCCTGGTGCGAACCAACGCTCAACCAAGGGCGAAGCTATACGTGATAGTGTGACCATCAGATGTATTCCCCAAAAATAGATCGGACGATCGCTTAAAAATGAGGCAGGAATTTGATGCACCCGAAAAAGGCTGAATTAAGTTGAGAAATATAGCATATTGTCCCACGAGCGATCGCCAGATAACAGGCGATCGTTCGTCAAAGATCCCTCGACGTTGTAAAAACTGTTTAATGCCCCCAAAATAATTACATATTTACAAAAATTAGCGCAAGTGACCAGACTTTATATCTCCGAAAAAAAGCGATAAATTTTAAGTTGACTGTGGCTGTTGGTTTAACAAACCGGACGCTGCCTAGGATGTTGTTGCGGCAGCTTATCTGGTGTATAATTTATGACATATTTGCCAAGTTTTCACTTTCCATCCCACGGTCAAAATATGCTAGGCTAGAATGTTTCCAAAGTTTAAGATACACCCTGACGTATGTATCAATCATTAGAAGACTCAGCCATTTCGACTAATCCATCTACGGAACCGTCCTCTCTAATTCTTATCGTCGATGACGATGCCTTGATTCGTTTGCAACTTCGACTGTATTTACAGAAGGAAAAATACCGCGTGGCCGAAGCTAGTGATGGGTTGACAGGGCTAGCAGCTTATGAGGAAGTACATCCAGACCTGATACTGCTAGATGCAGTGATGCCTACTATGGATGGTTTTGCTTGTTGTCAAAAATTATCTGAAGTGCCTCAGAGCGATCGCCCACCTATTTTGATGATTACTAGCTTAGAAGATAAAGAATCTGTCGATCGAGCGTTTGCAGCAGGAGCGGCTGACTATATAACCAAACCAATTCACTGGGCTGTTCTGCGACAGAGAGTGCGGCGGTTGATTCAGCAATTCCACTTGCAACAGCAACAAACTCTACTTTACAAGCAGCTAGAGGCCGCCAATCGACAATTAAAATACCTAGCGTCAATGGATGGTTTGACTCAGATTGCCAATCGCCGTCAATTTGACGAACAGCTAGAGCAGGAGTGGCGACGCATGACGAGGCAGCAAACTCCTTTGTCACTAATTTTGTGTGATATCGATTTCTTCAAGCCTTACAACGATACTTATGGACACCAAGCAGGGGATGTATGTTTACAGCAAGTGGCCGCAGCTCTCAATCGCAGTATTAATCGAGCTGGAGATTTAGTCGCACGTTATGGAGGTGAAGAATTTGTAGTGATTTTGCCCGAAACAGAGCTTGAGGGAGCCGTCCAAATCGTTAAAAAAATTCAGGCTTGCGTCCAAGCTTTAGCAATAGTCCATAAGAGTTCTCCGAATCATTGCATTACGCTCAGCTTCGGTATTACCACTGTGATTCCCACCCAAGAGTGCCTGCCAGAAACTTTAATTACTGCTGCCGATGCAGCACTTTATCAAGCCAAAGACCAAGGTCGTAATACTTTTTGTACCAAGACTCATACAGTTAAGGAGTTCACTCATTAAATCATAAGATCAAAAACTATACCTCTCGTAATTTGGAATAATTTTTTCTTAAAAGTTGAGCGAAATATCAAGTCCTGCATGAGTAAGCATTGGTTGTAGTATTAAAGCTTAAATAATCGGTGGTGCGATCTTCAGGGAAATTTTCAGGTAAATAACAGATCGGCTCTATGGCGTTTTTTTTATCGGAATCAGGTCATATTCAGCAACTAGCGATTATAAAAGTTTATGCGAGGGGCTAGCTCAATGCGTAATAAAAGATGGTTAGGTGCGATCGCCCTTCTCACTGGTGCGGGTGTTCTGGGCAACTATTTCAGTGTGTCTCTTTTATTTGGGGTTGATTTCCTCTTTGGCAGTATTCCCATACTAATTATTACTTACTATTTCGGCTGGGGCTGGGGAGGCTTGGCTGGTATAATAGCAGGCAGCTATACTTATATCCTTTGGCATCATCCATACGCCACGATTATTTTGGTAATTGAGGCTCTGTTTGTAGGGTTTCTTTGCAAGAAGTGCAAACATCCGAACCTCCTTTTATTCGATGGGATTTACTGGTTCTTAATTGGAATGCCCCTCGTTTGGGTTTTCTACGCTCAAATGATGCACATGGACGTGAATCAGGCCATACTCGTTATGTGCAAACAAGCAGCCAACGGCATTTTTAATGCCTTAGTTGCCAGCTTAATCATTTCGTATGCGCCGATTTATCGGTGGGTTACTCATTCAAAAAATCTCGCTCTCTCTTTACAACAAACTATTTTTCATCTGTTGGTTGCTTTTGTCTTTATTCCAGGACTGCTCCTATTAGTTTTTGATGGTAGATACTTTCTTGGTCAAATCCAAACGACGGTGCAAACGGAGTTACAAACAAACGCAAAAAGTCTCACTAGCGCCATATCTAGATGGCATCAGCGACATCTCTTAGCTTTGAATACATTAGCTGAAAAATCGCTCATACCTGAAGCCGCCACTGCTGCTAATACAGCGATTAAATCAGCCGAGCAGCTACAACAAAACATTAGCATGATCGAGCAGATGTTGCCAGATTTCGACAAAATTTATGTTGCCGATTCATCGGGAACAATTTTAGCTACTTCTTCTCCTTTAGATCAAACCCGTCGGCGGTTGATGGAACAAAGCACGGAACATCAATCTCTAATTCCCCTGGCTCAAGAGCGGTTGAGACCTTGGATGACTCCTATCCACAAAGATATATTAGTGGACGAACCTCATGTAGGATTGAATGTACCCCTGCAACTTCAAGGGAATTTTCTTGGGCTGATCCACGGTTCATTAGCATTAAGGCATATCAAAGCTCTCTACATTTTCCAGAGAAACAATCAGCAACTACGGATTACACTGCTCGATGAAAACAACCGAGTCATTGCTAGTAATCAATCCGACCAAAAGCTTTTGACCAGTATTCAGGAGTCAAAAAACGGCAGCACTCGCACCTTAGAGGGAACCTTGCAGCAGTGGATTCCTAGCAATGGCAAAAATCCGATGATCCGTTGGAAAAACTCTCTGTATATACAGGAATTTACAATTAGCTCCGATCTGGACTGGAGATTACGCTTAGAAATTCCAGCCTCTCCCTATGTAGAAAATTTACAAAATCGCTACAAGGCTGACTTGATTATTCTACTCGTCATCACCATGTTGGCATTTTTGTTTGCAACGCTGGTTAGCGAACGACTGGTCAAGCCATTATCCTATTTAGCTGGTGCGACTGCTGACTTACCCAACAAGCTTTCAGAAGAAACATTTGAATGGAAACATAGCTCTGTTACTGAAATCAATGAGCTTGCTCGCAATTTTCAATTGATGGCGATCGCACTCAATCAAAAGTTTAGGGAGATTAAACAGGTCAACGCCACATTAGAACACCGAGTTCAAGAACGAACGCAAAAATTATCCAGAATCAATCGATCTCTCAAAGGTGAAATTAAGAGACGTAAACAAGCCGAAGCTGAACTAACAACAAGAGAAGCGGCCATACGATCTTTATATGAAGTCACTGCTACCCAAAGTCTCAATTTTGAGCAGCGCATCCAAGCGTTGATTGACATGGGATGTCAGAATTTTGGGCTTGAAAGTGGCATCTTGGCTCGCGTGCAAGATAACCGTTATGAGGTGATGGTTGCGCGCGAGCCCGATGCAGTCCTGAAACCAGGTGATGCCCTTGATATTAAGCAAACTTTGTGCTGTGAAGCTTTAGACACAAATGAACCCCTAACCATCGAACATATAGGCACCTCAAAATGGCGTTACCATCCTGCCTATCTTGCCCAAGGCATGGAAGCTTATATTGGAACACGAGTTTTAGTTGCAGGCAAAGTTTACAGTACCCTCAGCTTTTCTAGTAAATCTCCCCGTGCAGACAGCTTTAAATCTGCCCATGTGGAATTACTGAAGCTGATGGCTCAATGGATAGGTAGTGAAATTGAACGGCATGAGGCAGAAGTCGCTCTGCAAGCGAGTGAAGAGCGGTGGGAACTCGCCCTACGTGGTAGTAATGAAGGGGTATGGGATTGGAACGTCAACACCAATGAAGTATTCTTCTCGGCTCGCTGGAAAGAAATGTTGGGCTACGAGGATCATGAAATTGCCCATCACCTGGACGAATGGAGCAAGCGGGTGCATCCCGATGATCTCGGTTGCGTCATGCAAATAATTCAAGATCACTTTGAGGGCAAAACTTCCTTTTATATTACAGAACATCGAGTTCTTTGTAAGGATGGGAGCTACAAGTGGATTCTAGCTCGAGGCCAAGCGCTTTTGGATGAAGCGGGCAAAGTTGTCCGTATGACTGGTTCTCAGAGCGATATTACCGATCGCAAAAACTTAGAGCAGGAAATTCAAGCCAGAGAGCAATTATTGAATGCTTTCTTTAAAGGAGCTTCCCTAGCAGGGGTGGGGCTGTGTATCCACGATCGGCAGTTGAGATTTTTACAAATCAATGAGGCACTAGCTGAATTTAATGGCCACTCTGTGGAGGCTCACTTAGGTAAGATAACCGATGATATTTTGGGAGAATTTGCTGCTGGTGTAAATCAACTATTACAAAAGGTTTTAGCAACTGGAAAACCTTCGATCAACTTGGAAATTAGCACAGCACTATCCAGTCAAACGGGTGTCAAGCGCCACTGGCTCGTTTCTCACTTTCCCATTTTCAAGGATGCAGAGCAGCCTGTAGCAGTGGGTTGCATTCTAATTGAAATTAGCGATCGCAAACGCGCCGAAGCAGAACTGCAACAAATGAGTGCCGCGCTAGAAAATGCCGTAGCAGGCATCTCTCGACTCGATACTCAAGGACGCTATCTGTTTGTTAACGGAACTTATGCCGCCATCACGGGATATCAGCCGGAGGAAATGCTAGGGATGGACTGGCCAAGAACCGTTGATCCTGAAGATGTTGAGAGAATGGTAGCTGCTTATCAACAGATGTTGAGAGAGGGCAGAGTTGAGGTTGAGGCTAGGGGGATGCGAAAAGATGGCTCCAGCTTCTATAAACAATTGGTGATGGTTTCTGCTTATGACGAGCAAAATGTCTTTGTGGGGCATCACTGCTTTATGAAGGATATTACCGATCGCAAGCAGGCAGAAGAAGCACTACAGCGACAGTTGCAAAAAGCCCTACTGCTGAAGCAAATTACCCAAGAAATTCGGCAAAGCCTCAATGCTCAGCAGATATTTGAAACGGCTGCTATTGAGATTGGGCAAACTTTTGGGGTCAGTCGCTGCTTAATTCGCACATACCAGGACACTCCACAGCCTCAGTTTCCTGTCGTTGCAGAGTATCTAGCACCCGGATCTGCCCCCAGCGGGAAGCATGACATTCTGGCCGCGAGTCCTGCTTATACAAAACAGTTGATGGCTCAAGATGAAGCGATCGCCTCCCGAGATGTCTATTGCGATTCATTGCTCACCTGTGATCATTCAATTTGTACCAGTCTCAAATTAAGATCGATATTAGCAGTGCGAACCTCTTACCAAGGAGAACCGAATGGTGCCATTTGTTTGCACCAGTGCGATCGCTACCGTAGTTGGAGTCCCGATCAAGTGGAGTTGCTAGAATCCGTCGCGACTCAAGTAGGAATTGCTCTGGCTCAAGCCAAATTACTAGAGCAAGAAACTCGACAACGAGAAGAATTAACTCTGAAAAACTTTGCCCTGGAGCAAACTAGACGAGAAGCAGAAGCTGCGAACCGAGCCAAAAGTGAATTTCTGGCGATGATGAGCCATGAAATTCGCACTCCCATGAATGCGGTTATTGGCATGACGGGACTACTCCTAGATACAGAACTCAAGGCTCAACAGCGAGACTTTATCGAGACGATTCGCAATAGTGGGGATACCCTCCTGAGTATCATCAACGACATCCTTGACTTCTCCAAAATTGAGTCGGGCAAGCTGGAGTTAGAAAAGCATCCCTTGAGCTTGAGAGATTGCATAGAAGGTGCGATCGACCAACTTGCAGTTAAAGCAGATGAGAAGGATATTGAGTTGGGCTACCTGATCCACCCTAAGACTCCTAATTTCATTTTGGGTGATGTCACCCGTCTCCGTCAGATTCTAGTTAACTTGCTCAACAATGCGATTAAGTTTACTGAAACTGGGGAAGTTACCATTTCCGTGGAAGCCTCTCTAGTTGATTCTGACAAAACAATTTCTGAGCCAGGGAACTTGTCAGAAAGCTTGTATGAAATCCAGTTTGCCATTCAAGACACAGGCATTGGTATTCCAGCCAACCGGCTCGATCGACTGTTTAAGTCTTTTAGTCAAGTAGATGCTTCGACGACTCGGCAGTATGGAGGGACAGGTTTAGGTCTGGCGATTAGTAAGCGACTTAGTGAAATGATGAACGGCATGATGTGGGTTGAGACCAGAGGTCACGTCGGAGGAACCCCTTCACCCAAATGGCTAGCCACTAATTCTCATCGAGTCACAATGGGTTCTACCTTCTACTTCACGATTGTGGCTTCCTCTGTGGCTACTGAGTTAGCGGAACCGAGTGAAATGCTACCTGAACTATCTGGCAAGCGTTTATTAATCGTCGATGACCTGCCCATTAACCGACAAATTCTGACTTTGCAAGCCGAGACTTGGGGGATGCAAATTCGCGCTGCCCAATCGGCTGTGGAAGCGCTCAACTGGCTTGAGACAGGAGAAACGTTTGATGTCGCTATTTTAGATATGCAAATGCCACAAATGGACGGCCTGACACTCGCCTCAGAAATCCATCAGCTTCCTAAGTGCCACCGTTTACCCCTAGTGTTGCTGACTTCAATGGGCTACCCAGAAGCCAGTTCTTCAGCGCTCTCCACCCACTTTGCGGCTTTTTTAAGCAAACCCATCAAACAATCCCAGCTCTATCAAATACTGATCCATGTGCTACAAGCTCAACCGAAAAAAGTTCAACCACAGCTCCCTATATCTGTTCAGGATGATATGAAACTGGCCGAGAGACTCCCACTGCGAATTCTGTTAGCAGAGGATCATCTGGTGAATCAGAAGGTGGCACTGCTGCTGTTAGAGCGTTTGGGATACCGGGCGGATATTGCTGCCAATGGATTAGAAGTTTTGGAAGCCCTGAATCGCCAGCCTTATGATGTAGTGCTGATGGATGTACAAATGCCAGAGATGGATGGGCTAGAAGCCAGCCGTCGTATTTGTGAGGAGTGGCCGGCTGATGCTCGTCCCCGAATTATTGCAATGACGGCGAATGCCATGCAGGGCGATCGACAGGTTTGTCTTGATGCTGGCATGAATGACTATATCAGTAAACCAATTCGACTAGATGCTCTCATCCAAGCGCTGAGTCAGTGTCCACCCAACCCCGAACCGCAGCAGGCCCAAAAGGAGGAATCAGATAGCAAGAAGCCAGAAATTGATGTACCAGCGGTTAACCTCACAGAACTGCAAGCCTTCTGTAGCAGCATCGATGAAGATTCAACCCAGATTTTGAGCTTGCTGGCGAACTGCTACTTGGAGGAAGGCGTAAAGTTGCTAGAAGCTATGAAATTAGCGATCGTCCAAGCGGATACTGAAACCCTAAACCGAGCGGCCCATACCCTCAAAGGCAGTAGTGCGAACCTAAGCGCGGCTCCTCTGGCCCAGCTTTGTGCCACGCTAGAAGTTATGAGTACCTCTGGTGAACTCGATCGAGCCTCATCCCTATTTGCTCAAATCGAGGTTGAGTACGATCGTGTCAAGAATACTCTCCAACAAGAACTACAAGCATAGCGAAACTAATACCATTTTTCTAAAGATGTGCTATGGATGAAGTCTTAGCCCCCCCTTAATAAGGGGGGGTTGGGGGGGGTAATATCTAGCGCTACTTTATGAAATTGGTATAATCTATGAAAGTCAATTAAAATAATTACTAATACCATTTTTCTAAAGATGTGCTATGGATGAAGTCTTAGCCCCCCCTTAATAAGGGGGGGTTGGGGGGGTAAT
>NZ_JAUBTU010000084.1:0-29951 GCF_036705085.1 Microcoleus sp. B6-A1 | reverse complement strand
ATGACGAGCGGGCTACCTGTGTATTTTGTTTGTTTTGTCAAGTACAATTTATACCAAATTAGATGAGCTTACCCTGGGTTTCTGGGCCCCATGCGTCACTCCTAATTGATTAGCCCCTCTCCTGTGCAAGTACAAACGTCCCTTTAATTTTTGAGAGTAAATTGTCATAACTTTGATTTTAGTCAACAGCTTTTTTTACAATTAAGCGCAACCGCTAATGATAATTCTTAATAAGCTTATGATAAAAATTTATAGTTTAATAGTAGGAGTGAAGCGGGCAATGCCCACCCTACAAATACAGTCCTCGCCCAAATCTAAAATCTATGAGTGCCCAAAATCCTTTATCAGTCTGTTTCGCGGATGTGGATGCGGCGGCAAATCGCTTGCAGGGCAGCGCTTTCAAGACGCCGGTGCTGACTTCGGAAACTTTCAACAAACGCATAAATTCTCAGGTATTTTTCAAATGCGAGAACTTTCAGCGCACGGGTTCGTTTAAATTTCGGGGTGCTTGCAATGCTTTGATGCAGCTATCTGAAGCCGAAAAACAGCGGGGAGTGCTGACTTTTTCTTCGGGAAATCACGCGCAGGCGATCGCCCTTGCCGCCCAGTTGTTACAGATTCCTGCTACTGTTGTTATGCCGGCAGATGCGCCCAAAGTCAAGCAAGAGGCGACTCGCGACTACGGCGCAGAGATTATTTTGTACGATCGCACTCAAGTTTCCCGCGAAGAGTTAGCCGCTAAAATTGCCGCCGAACGACACTTGACAATTATTCCTCCTTATGATAATTCGTGGGTGATTGCGGGACAAGGTACGGCGGCGCTGGAATTAATCGCAGAAGTTGGGGAGTTGGATTTGCTGTTAGTTTGTTGCGGTGGCGGGGGTTTGCTGTCGGGATGCGCGATCGCGACAAAAACTTTGTCTCCGCAGTGTAAAGTAATAGGAGTGGAACCGGAGCAAGCAGACGATGCTGCGCGATCGTTCCGCACGAAAACGCTGCACACAGTGACTAACCCAGATACGATTGCTGATGGTGCGCGCACGCCATCTTTGGGGAAATTAACCTTTCCTTTGGTGCTGCATTATGTTGATGATATGGCAACTGTTTCCGAAGAGGCAATTCGCCAGACAATGTTTTTTATGTGGGAACGCATGAAGATAGTTGTGGAACCGACTGGAGTGTTAGCGGCGGCGGCTTTGTTGTCAGGTGTTGTGCAGGCTAAAAATGCGAGGATTGGCGTGATTGTTAGCGGGGGAAATGTCGATTTTAGTCATTAGTTATTGGATATCGGAATGATTTAACCGCAGAGAACGCAGAGAGCACAGAGGGAGATAAGAGAGAGATGAATAATTCCGATGAAGTGCGGAATTGATATTATTAGTTAAGGAGCTTTGAGATGCTGCCATTAATCTTTGATACCTGCGTGCCCAGAGATGAGATTTTATCGGGAGACTTGTCTCTAGATTTATTTGCAGCAAAATTGCGGTTGGTAGTCGAAGGAACTGCACCTCAAGTTTATCAAGATGCTAATAAGTTCTTTGCCAATACTTTCGCAACTGATGGCATTAAAACCCTGATTCGGGAAGTTTTTAGCCGCTTGATGAAGCAAAGCAGCGGGGCTGCGGTAATTCGTTTGGAAACGAGTTTTGGGGGCGGCAAAACTCACGATGAAATTGCACTCTGGCATATCTGCAAGCAAGGGCGAGAAATTCACGGATTGGAACGCTTTACAGATATTAGCATTATTCCCGATCGCCCTTTACAAGTTGCAGCGATCGATGGTCGAGATTTAGACCCCGAACAAGGAGTTTATCACTCGGACAGCGGCTTGACAACCTACACGCTTTGGGGTGAAATTGCTTACCAAATTGGCGGGATTGCAGGCTATCAGTTAGTGCAAGGCAGCGATAAAAGCGGTGTCAGCCCCGGTACTTCGGTGTTAGAACGGTTGACGGGGGGACAGCCGACTGTGATTATTTTAGATGAAATTGCGCGGTATTTGCGATCGGCAAAAGCGAAACAAATTGGCAGAAGCGATTTAGCCAAACAAGTGGTAGCTTTTCTATTTTCGCTGATGGATTTGGCGGCAGCGTGCGATAATTTAGTATTGGTTTATTCCCTCGCCTCGACAGCAGATACTTTTGCGGAAGAAACCGCAGAATTGCAAGAAACGATGCGCGCTTCCGCAAGACAAGAAAGGGTGTTGAGTCCTTCTACAGATATCGAAATTTATAACATCGTCAAACAGCGCGTATTTGCCAGAGTTAGCGAGGAAGCGGCGCAAAAAGCGGCATCGGAATATTTGGCGGCTTATCGCAATTGCCGCGTTAATTTGCCCGATGGGTGCAAAGATGCGTCATACTCAAAAGCGATCGCCCAAAGTTATCCGTTTCACCCGGAATTGTTCAATCTTCTTACTAAAAAAATTGCTTCTATTCCCGAATTCCAGAAGACGCGGGGCGCTTTGCGATTGTTCGCGCAAGTCGTGCGGCATTTGTGGGAAAATCGCGACGGTTGGATGCCGATGATTCACACGCATCACATTCCGGTGGGGATGGATGCCGAAATTACTAACGATCTGACTTCTCGGTTGCAACGATCGCCCCTGCGGAATGCGATCGGCGCTGATATCTACAATCCCGATGGTAGGCCGGCTTACGCACAATTGCAAGATGGGGAATGGATAGCAGCGGGAAAACCGCCGTTTTCTACTTGGGTAAGCAGAACAATATTTTTGCATTCTCTGACTCAGGGAAATTCTTCGGGGATTCGGCTGGCTGAGTTGAATTTGTCGCTGCTGACTCCGGGGGTTGACAGCGGTTTTGTCGATCGGGCTTTAGAAAGATTGACGAAGGTAGCTTGGTATTTAGACTCCGATCCGGTAACATCTTTAGCCAGATTTAAAGAAGAACCTTCGATCAACAAAATTATCACCGAGGAGAAGGAACAAGTTGGGAGGGGATGCGCGAAAGATGATTTGCGAACTCGCCGGGATAGCATTTTTGCCAAAAAATTCTTTACCTTAGTTTCTAATATCGAAAGTCCCGGAGATGTAGACGACAACCCGGATGATGTGGCGCTGTGTGCGATCGACTTTGACGAAGCGACGGTGAATGCTTCTACCGACGCAGCCCCGGAATTAATCGAGAGAATTTTTAACAATAGCGGCGAATCGGGGAAGTTTCGCACCTACCGGAATCGGTTGTTATTTTTGGTGGCAAATCGGCTAGAATTAGAAACGGCGATCGACAATGCCAGAGAATATAAAGCTATTCAAAATATTCTCAAAAGTCAGAATCGGCTGGCAGATTTATCGGGAAGCCAGCAGAAGCAATTGAAGGAACGGGAAGGCGCAAAAGATATAGCTGTGAGAGTATCTTTGACTAATGCTTACCGCCATTTATTTTATCCGTCAAATGACCAAGTAAAAGCACCGAAAGGATTGATGCACTACACTCTTTCCGCCCAGGATGCGAGTATGGTGAAAGGCAAAAACAACCAGCAAGATGTGATTCTTAAAGCCCTCAAAGATTGCGGCAAGATTCGCCCGGAAGAAGCTAAACCTTTCGCCCCGGCTTTTATCCTGCAAAAAGTGTGGCCTGCGGGGTTGGATAGTTGGACGACGAAGGCGCTGCGCGATGCTTTTGCTAAGGATTTGAGTTTGAATATTCTCCTTGATGCGGAAGTTTCGATGCTGCGGGAGACGATTCGCGAAGGTTTGAAAATAGGCAATTGGGATCTGAAAGTCGGCGATCGACTATTTATCAAAACCGATGATAGTATGCTGACACTGCCGGAGACGATCGAATTTAGCGATCGCGCCTCCCTATACAAGCGCGGCATTCTCGAACCTCCAGCGCCCAAAGAAGTGGAACTCAGCGCCCAATTGATGCCGAGTACAGAAGCGGCAAAACCCGTGCGGGTGAGGTGGAAAGCCAAAGGAGCACTGACGGTTAGTTTGTATCAAAATGATAGTTTAGTGCCGGGAAATTTCTTCCCTTCCGATGAGTATGACGCCACCATTGTTAATAACAGTATTTTTCGTGTGGTGGCCGATTACGGTAACGGTGAGACAGCAGAAAAAGCAACCAATGTCAATCTAAATCCTCAAGTTCCTAGGGTGGGAGAACCCAGAAATCCTCCTTATGTTGTGGAAACGCTACAGCCGAGTTTGTGGGAGGCGAAACCGCCGATTATCGAACTCGACGGCACGGTAAATGCGGTATTTGCGGGATTGGGCGATCGCATTAGCGACCACAAAGTGCAAGGCATCGAAGTGCTAGAATTGTCTGTGGATCAAGTAATGGATTATCGTAAATTGGGAACGGCAATTGCCCTATTGCAGCGGTGGCAACCGCAAATCGACCAAACCGCAACCATTCAAACCGGCGATCAATTTGTGAGTTTGGAATATCAAGGGCAGATCCGAGGATTTCAGAGCTTTTTCTCGACTATCAACAGTTTATTGAACAGTCCCGACGCGAAAGCCAATGTTAGTTTGAAACTCATCTTAGAATTCAAGCCAGCTTTGCCAGCAAATGCCTCGGACATTAATAGTATAAAACAAACGCTCGATCGCAATCCAGTAGAAAGGCTGAGTTTGACGGCCAGAGTGATATATTGAAACAGTTCGTGTTTATCTGAGTCTAGATCCCCCTAAATCCCCCTTAAGAAGGGGAGTAGGGGTTGACTTTGAGTTACTTCCGGTCCCCCCCTTCTTAAGGGGGGCTAGGGGGGATCTAAGTTTAATTTTATTACCAACAATCTGTAACTACCTTTGAACTTAAGTTGACATCAATAAGCAGTGCCATGCCCCTAAAAACCTGGAATATGCTATAATTTCGATTATTTTATGCAAGAATTTCAATTACGAGTTTTACCGATAGATAATAACAACTTCGCCTTGGAACTATACCAATGTGCTTACAAGAAAGCGGGAGAGAAAAAACGTCCTGCTGCTAAAAAAATGGGGCGACTTAAAGGAAATGCCCTGGTTTTAGCGAGACAGACAATTTATGCAACTCTCAAAGCGAATAATTACGACCCGAAAAGTTTATCTCAGCAGCGACAAACTCCTTATATATTATCAGAAGAATCGGGGGTAAGTTTGGCGATTTTATTTCAATCGCTGCAACCGCTATCGAAAACCGAACGAATTGCGAATATTGCCGAAGGGATTATGGCGATGAGTAATGAAGAGGCACATTATTGGTTCGGTAAAATTGCCAATGGCAATCGTTCAAATGCTTTGAAAGCCTTGCGAATTTTATTGGGAGATTAATTTGATGAAAGTTGCGGATTTGTCAAACGAAACTTTAGCCCAGATTAAAACAGTGCGGTGGGATCGGATTATTGAGAAGCACGAAGGGCCCGCAAGATGGGAGTCGGAGTTTAGATACCGCGAACCAGAATTTATCGAGATTGAGGGGCGGTGGGTGTTATTGCCCGTTGAAGCATCTCGTCACCAAAATATCACGATTTTGCGGACAATTTGGAGCGCGGATGGCAACTCGCTGACTCTGTTTCTTAAGGATACAACTTTTGATGATGATATGTTTGTATCGGGATATATGGCTGTGTGCGATCGCCCAAAAGGAGAAAAGTTTTTCTTGGCAGTATTGTACCACGAATGGTTTATCATTGAAAAAGCAGAGCTATTTGAAGGTTGATCTAAGAATTTTTGGGATAACCAAACCCCCTGCTTTTAACTGGTTCTAAGGCTCTGCCTGGGAACTGATGTCTAGAGGCTCTGCTTCGGGAGTGGCTTTACGAGGCAGAGTCCGGTAACAAGTAAATTATTGAAGAGGTGAATTTATTATGACTATTGATGTGCGAAATGCAGTAGGTGCTGCTCAACAATATTTTGGTTCTCTGCGAGATATGATAGGTTATCATACCGAAGATTTAAGGCTGGAAGAAGCAGAACTTTCAGAGGATAAAAAACACTGGTTTATTACATTGGGGTTTATCCGACCAGTGGATAAAACAAGCAATCCCATTGCTGATTTGATGGCAATTCGCAATTATGAACGAGAGTATAAAGTATTTAAAATAGATGCCACAACTGGGGAAGTGCACTCTATGAAAATTCGCGAAGTATGAAAGATATTGTTCCTTCTTTATTTCAGAAATACAAACAAAAAGGAATTTTAATTGATACAAATATCCTTTTGCTATGGTTTGTTGGTACGGTTAACCGGGAGCGAATTTCAAAATTTAATCGCACCGAAAATTTTTTGCCAGAAGATTACGATTTTTTGCTGAAAATTTTGTCTTATTTTAACCAAATAGTTACAACTCCAAACATCCTGACAGAAGTTAACAGTTTAGCGAATCAGCTTGGAGAACCCGAACGTTCTCAATGTTTGTCTGTATTTGCTAAAGGAGTGGCCAGATTAAATGAATCCTATCTGGAAAGTCAGGAAGTTGTTAAGACAGACAGTTTTACTAAATTTGGTTTAACGGATTGTAGTATAATCAATATTGCTAAAAATAAATATCTCGTACTGACTGATGATTTAAAGTTAACTAATTACCTTCTAGCACTAGGAATTGACACGATTAATTTTAATAATATTCGCATTTATGGATGGAAGTAAAATGAGTGACTGTCTCAAAAAACGCCCTCACCTTTTTATCGAGAAAATCATGCCCGTAAATCTGCTCAACGAGCAGGTTTATTACGAACACGGCGGCAATCCATTTAAAGGATTGCATCGCTGGTATTCGCGCAAACCTTTATCGTTTTCTCGCGCATCGGTGTTGGGGTCGATTTTACCCGCAGATATCTCTTTAGAAGAGTTTGAATATTTGCTGGGATTGGAACCGGGGAAGGAAATTAAACTCTACAAAACTCCCCCTTCTTCGGTGCGAATTAAAAAGGTTCATGACTATTGCGAGAAAGTGTGGGGGAATCGCACGCCGACGATTTTAGATGCGTTTGCGGGTGGGGGAAGCATTCCGTTTGAGGCGGCGCGGTACGGGTTGAATGTGTTGGCGTCGGATCTCAATCCCGTGGCGGTGGTGACGATGAAGGCGGCGATGGAATATCCGCTGAAATTTGGCCCGGATTTGCAGGAGGATATTGATAAATGGGTGAAATGGGTGGGGGATGAAGCCGAGAAAAGATTAGCTGAATTTTTCCCATCTTTACCGGGCGAAACTGTGCAGAATTATTTGTGGGCGCATACGGTGGTTTGTCCGAGTTGTCAGTCGGTTGTGCCGCTGAGTCCGAATTGGTGGTTATATAAGCGGCCCGAAAAGCAGAATTTACATAAATGGTGTGCGGTGAAACCGATTCCTAACTTGGAACAGAAGCGGGTTGATTTTGAGTTGGTCAAGGGGAAGAAAGGCAAGGAAACGACGATTAAAACGGATGCGGGTGAGTACGATCCGAGTGTTTATAACACGATGAGCCGAAGTGTGGGTAAATGCCCGAATTGCGATACTGTAATTGAGGATGAAGCGATTAAAGCAATTGCACAATCTTCTGGATTAGGACATCAGTTATATGCAGTTGCTTACCGTCAAGGCAGCAGTTTTTTAGAATTTAGAGTGCCGACAGCGATCGATATAGCAGGCTGTGAAAAAGCAGATAAATTTTTACATAAAAAAAGAATAGAGTGGGAATCATTAGGATTAATTCCTCTGCAAGAGATTCCCTCTAATACTCATAGAGGGCCAGATATGTACCTTTATGGAATTTATCATTGGCAAGAGATGTTTAATTCGCGTCAGTTGCTCACGCTTGTCACTTATGTGGAAATTATGAACGAAGCTAAGGCGCTGCTACAGGCTGAGTATGAATTGGAGAAGGTAGAGGCGGTCGCAACTTATCTAGCTTTAGTATTAGATAGATGTGTTGATGCCAATTGTAGATTAGCTCACTGGCAATCTTCCAGAATTTCTGCTCAAGGTGCGTCTGCTCAACACTCTCTTAATCTAATGTGGAATTATCCTGAAACTGCTGTCATTGAATTATGGCAAAGATGTAATAGTGCTGTTGCTTCAGATTATGATACACTTTGCAAATATTTTGGCACAAAACCGCATTCAACTGGCCTCTCCGGTATCGAAAAATACGACCCCAAAACCATCCAAATCGATGCCGCATCGGCCGATAGCCTCTACCACATTCCCGACAAATCCGTCGATGCCATTATCACTGACCCCCCTTATTATGATTCGGTTCGATATGCAGAACTAACAGATTTTTTCTACGTCTGGCAGAGAGCAAATTTACTCGATATTTTCCCCAATTTATTTATTAACGAACTCACCGACAAAGACAGAGAAGCAATTTCAAATCCCGGACGCTTCCGCAACATGGGCACATCCCCCGAGGAACTCGCCAAACAAGATTACGAAGCAAAAATGGCGCTAGCTTTTAGCGAATATTACCGAGTTTTGCGCGAAGACGGCGTGATGACAGTCCAATTCAACCATAAAGAATCCGGGGCGTGGGACGTGCTCACAAAATCCCTCATCGATGCCGGTTTCGAGATTACCGCATCTTGGGCCGTCAGTACCGAAAACCCGCAAAACTTGCACCAAGCGCAGAAAAACTCGGTTTCTAGTACAGTGCTCCTCGTCTGTCGCAAACGCGACCCTAACGCCGCCCAAGCTTGGTGGGATGATTTGCGCCCGGAAGTCGCCAATCTCGTCGAACAACGCGCCCCAGAATTTGAAGCCAACGACATCAAAGGAATCGACCTTTATTTAAGCGCCTTTGGCCCCGCTTTAAATGTGTTCAGCCGTTCCTATCCCATCCTCGACAGCAGCGGCGAAGAAGTGCGCCCGGAAGTTGCTTTTGCTGAAGCCAGAAAAGCCATTGCAAACTATCGCTTCCGCAAACTTGCACAAACCGATACAGCCGGATTTGACGCGCTGACGCAGTGGTATTTCCTGGCGTGGGATGCCTTTGGCGCTGTCGAGTTCCCCTTCGATGAAGCGCGACAACTCGCCCTCGCCGTCGGCGGTTTCAACGTCGTTGATTTAGCAAAAGTCTACAAATTAATTGACTCGACTAGCGGCACTTGCAAATTTTTGACACCGAAACAGCGGCTGAAAAAAGGAGCTTTTTCGGCCAATCCGCAAGATTTTTCGATTACCTATTTAGTCGATGGATTGCACGCGATTATCGGTTTGTATCAGGAGGACGGAGATATTCAAATTGTGCGCGAGTTTATGAAAAAAACGGCTTTGACTGATAACGATAATTTCATGCGGGCGATAGAAGTGGCGCTGAAAGTGATTCCGCGTATTGGGGATGAGAAGAAACGCATCCCGGAGGAGAAGGCTTTGTTAGATTTGTGGTTGGCGATGGATGAGATTAAGGCGAAGGTTGTTTATCAACAGATGGAAATTCAGTTTGAGGGACAGTTGAGTTTAGATTTGAATGTAGGTGGTTGAAACTCGGCGGTTGAAACCGCGTCTACACAAACGAAGTCGGCCTTCGCCGACTGGGAGATGAAATTATATATCGGAAATCTGGAACCAAATTACTGGAGGTATCGATGAATCCTGAACAACCCGCCCTCTCACCGCTGCATCAAAAAATCGATGCTGGTGTTAAAAAGGCGATCGCACAGGCGATCGAGAAACACCGCAGACTCGGACAATCAATTAGTATTTGGCAAGATGGGAAAGTCGTGACACTTTCGGCTGATGAGATTCCACCGCAACAAATACCAGAATAAGCAGTTGTAGGTTGGGTTGAGGAACGAAACCCAACACGGGGGGCGCAAGAGTTGGGTATCACTTCGCTCAACCCAACCTACGAATAATTATAAATCGATTAACAAATAACAAATAACAAATAACCAATAACTAATCACTAATAACATGAATTTAACAGATTATCCCTGGCGGATTAGTTATTCTAGCAACGAAAATAACCCGATCGCCGATTTCTACATTCCCGCGCTAGAATGTGCTCTACAGTACGATCGCAAATCCGGCTTTTTCAACAGCGCCATCCTCAGTAAAGTAGCGCAGGGATTGGGCGCGATGCTGCACAATCAAGGGCGGATGCGGTTAATCATGGGCTGTCAATTCAGCCCGCAAGACTTGCAAGCTATCCAACAAGGTTACGCCCTCCGAGATGCAGTTACCATGCGCCTCGATACCGATTTACAGCCGCCCAAAACCTTCGCCCAACTCAAACATTTTGAAATCCTCAGTTGGCTGATTCAAAACAGTTATCTCGATATTAAAATCGCCGTTCCCCTCAAATCTAACGGCTTACCAATAGATACTGAAAGTTTACTCGATCGGCAGCATATTTTTCACGAAAAAGTCGGCATTTTCACCGACTGTAACGGCGCACAATTAGCCTTTAGCGGTTCCAATAACGAATCTCTCAGCGGTTGGGAAAGCAATGTTGAATCTTTCCACGTTTATTGTGCTTGGGAAGGCGGCAGAGATGCTGAACGAGTTTCTGAAGAGATTTTTCGGTTTGAACAGTTGTGGAACAATTTATCGCCGAATGTGCGCGTTTTTGAAGTGCCGGAAGCGGTGAAAAATAAGCTGCTACAATACGCGCCTAGCAGTAAACCTGTGTGGAGTCGGGAGGAAGGTTCGGCAACGGATTTTGTAGCGGATGTAACGGATGTAACGGATGTAGCGGATGTAACGGATGAGGGAGGTTCGGCAACGGATTTTGTAACGGATGTAACGGATGTAACGGATGTAGCGGATGAGGAAGGTTCGGCAACGGATTTTGTAGCGGATGTAACGGATGTAACGGATGTAACGGATGTTAGGAGTCGGGATTTAGGAGGAGGTGTTGGGGATTCTGAACTATTCCTAGATTATGCTAAATTTGAACCGCTTCTCAATTTGTATGCTTCGCCAACTTGTCTCGATTATTGTTTGAAATCAATTCCGATCGCACCTTGGCCGCATCAGATTAAAATATTGCGTAGAGTGGCGGCTAATTTTCCGAAAAGTTTCTTAATTGCGGATGAAGTTGGATTGGGAAAAACCATTGAAACTGGGTTGATTCTGCGTTACTTACTCGTCAGCCAAAAAGTTAAGCGCGTGTTAATTTTAGCACCAGCTAGTATTCAGCCCCAATGGCACGAAGAATTACGCGAAAAATTTAATCTGCATTTTTGGAGTTATAGCAAAGGTGAATTAAAAAATCCGCAGGGGGAGAAAAGTCAATCAGGGGAAGAGAATATTTGGAATTCCCAAAATCTCATTTTAGCATCATCTCATTTAGTCCGTCGGAGCGATCGTACCAAAGAACTCCTAGACGCCAAACCGTGGGATTTGGTGATTCTGGATGAAGCGCATCACGCCCGCCGCCAAAGCCCGCAAAACCGCAAGGAAACTCCGAATCGGTTGCTACAGTTAATGCAGCAGTTGCGAGAAAAAAGCCGATCGCTGTTATTATTATCCGCCACGCCGATGCAGATTGACGCGATCGAAGTTTTCGATTTATTGCACCTTCTCGGACTGCGGGGACATTGGTCTTATGGTGAGAATTTCTGCAATTATTTTAGCACATTGTCGGAAAAGCCCGATCGCCAAACCTTGAATTTTTGGCAGCAGATGTCTGTGGATTACTTCCACCAAGGAGGTTCGCCCTGTGCTCGGTTGCAGGAATATTTACAAAAGGGCGATCGGCTACTATATTATAAGTTACGCGATGTCTGGGAAAAAAACCAGCGAGTCAACCCGAAACAAGTTGTGGAAGACACGGATTTTATCGCCGCTTCCCGCCAATATTTGACAGTGAATACTCCCCTCAAAGATTTGATGTTCCGCCACACCCGCGACACCTTGCGCCAATACTATCAGCGGGGATTGCTGGATCGCGATATTCCCCACCGCGCCGTCAGAGATAATGCCATTACTTTAGAAAACCACCGCGAAGTGCCGCTTTATCTCGCCGTCAGCAATTACGTGCGGCACTTTTACAATCTAGCGCAAAAAGACAACCGCAAAGCGTTAGGATTTTTGATGACTCTTTACCGCAAACGCCTGACAAGTTCGTTTTATGCCATCCGCGAATCCTTACAGCGCCGCCTCGAAGGAATTAGCATTACTGAGGATGATTTTCAGGATTTAGATGATGCGGATGATGTGATTTTGGAAGGAATGGAATCTTATTTTGAACCAGCCGATCCTGAAGAAATTAAATATTTAGAAGATTTGCTTTATCAATTTGAGAATACAGGCGAAGATAGCAAGCTTTCGCATTTTATCACAATTTTGCGTCAAGAACTAATCCAGCGCGAAAGTGCGATCGTCTTCACGCAGTACACCGACACAATGGACTATCTCAGAACTGCTTTACAACAATTATATGGTGCTCAGATTGCTTGCTATTCCGGGCGCGGCGGAGAATTGTATCAAAATGGAGAATGGCGAACTTTTCCGAAAGAACAAATCAAAACCCAATTCCGACAAGGAATCATCAAAATTTTACTTTGTACTGAATCCGCATCGGAAGGACTAAATTTGCAAACTTGCGGTGTTTTAATCAACTACGATATGCCTTGGAATCCCATGCGAGTCGAACAACGCATCGGCAGGCTCGATCGCATCGGCCAGATTTATGATACTGTAAGAATACACAATTTTTACTATGACGGAACGGTAGAGGCGAAGGTTTACAAGAAATTGCGCGATCGCATCGATGCTTTTCAAACCGTAGTCGGCAATTTGCAACCTATTCTGGCAACAGTTCCCACTTTCATCGAACAGGCTGTGATGAGTGCAGATCCCGAAGAAGAGGGCGTTTTGTTGGGAGAGTTCGATCGCATTTTAGACGCGCCGCCTCGCGGCCCGGCCCTCGATGAAATGGTAGCGATGGATGTAGAATCAGACTTGCAAGAAATCCGTCAACCTCTGCAGCCGACTTCTCTGTTTCCTGAAACAATCGAAAATTTGTTTGTCAATTCTTTGATTTTAAAGCAGATGGGCGCTATCTTCGATCGCTCGGAAAATCGCACTTGGCATCTCAACTATAAAAGTCGCGATTATTATATCACATTTTACCCGGATATCTTTGACGAAAATGCTTCCGTGCAATTGATGAGTTTTGGCAATCCGTTGTTTGAAGAAATGCTAAGTGCGATCGCCCTTGTGTTAAACTGATATCTTGCACCAATTTCAATAAGCCTTTTCTGAACAGGCAAGATGCCTGTTCCACAAAGAATTAATTTTCTTGTGGAACAGGCATCTTGCCTGTTGCTGACATTGGTGTAATATCTCAGTCAAATAGTCCTGAATCGAATATGTTTAGTTTATTTCACTTTTGGTACTTTTAGCTCTAAACTACTTTTAATGACGATCGTCCTTTTTATTTAATTTGCACAATGTCTTCAGAAACAAACTCAGCGGCTCAATCTACAACTGGTGCAGATGCGATCGATGTGGCGATCGCCTCTGGAATCGACTTTGACGGTACTCCGATTCCGCAAGCAAAATTAGACCTCTACAAGCAAGTGATGGGATTAGAAGCCGGCAGACAGCGCAGTGGCGTGTCAAATACAATGCGATCGCGCATTGTCCGAATCGGTGTCAAACACATCGGACAAGAGGAACTGGATAAAATGCTGGTGGCGGCCAACTTTGCACCGCTGAAAGAGAAAGAAATCGCTTTTTATTACGGCGGTAAATAGATAGTATTTATCCTATTTTTCCCAACTCTTGTGGGGTGGGCATCTTGCCCGCCCAAAAGCTTAAATTTTCATGCTAAAAAACTTACTCACTCCGGTTTCAAAGTGCGTTCCATCAGCGATAAAACAGCTTGTTCGGGAGTAATTTCCCCATTCAACAAGCGGTAAACTTGACGAGAAACAGGCACTTCAATGCCGCGTTGATTAGCCAAATCAATCAACACATTAGTAGTATTGACTCCCTCAGCAGTGCTCTGCAATTCGTGCAAAATTTGCTCTAATGATTTGCCTTTAGCCAATCCGAAACCAACCCGATAATTGCGCGATAAAGGACTGTTGCAGGTAGCGAGCAAATCTCCCAAACCAGACAAACCGTAAAAAGTTTCGGCGCGAGCTCCCAAACGAGAACCCACCCGAATCATTTCCGGTAAAGCGCGAGTCAGCAAAGCAGATTTAGCATTAGTTCCTAATTGTAAACCGTCGCAAACACCAGCGGCGATCGCAAATACATTCTTCAAAGTTCCCCCTAACTCAGTCCCCAGCGGGTCTTCATTCACATAAACCCGAAAAATATCGGAACTGTAAACATTTTGCACTTGCTTGGCCGCCGCTAAATCCAAACTCGCCGCTACCGTTGCAGCCGGCAAGCCCTGCTGAATTTCTTCGGAAAGATTAGGGCCGGAAAGTACCACAATTGAATTGTTAGGAAAGGCATTTTGCCAAATTTGAGATGGAGTCCGCGTGCTCGCGGGGTCTAAACCTTTGGTGACGGTAACTATAATTGTACTGGGACTTAACTCTAACGCAAGCAGTCGATCGACTGTTGCTCCAACTCCTTTCATGGAAACTGCCGAAACAACAACATCCGCACCTGTGATAACTGATTCTAGATTAACAGAACTGCTGCGCGACCACAAATTAACTCGATCGCCTTTTTTGCCTCCCAGATTGGCCAATGCCGAACCCCAAGCACCTCCGCCTAATATTGTCAAGCTTGCCATAGAATTTAGTTTAATGAACTCAGATTTTACACCATTCTCAAGAACGGGCTAGAAGCCCGTTCCACAATAACATTAATTTTTTTTTGTGGAACAGGCATCTTGCCTGTTCCTGACGTTCCACAATAACATTGAGTTTTTTTTGTGGAACAGGCATCTTGCCTGTTCCTGATATTATTACAATAACATTGAGTTTTTTTTGTGGAACAGGCATCTTGCCTGTTGCTGACATTATTACAATAACATTGAGTTTTTTTTGTGGAACAGGCATCTTGCCTGTTCCTGACATTAGTGCAAGATGTGAAATGAACAAAGAAACAAAAACTCCCCTCCTACAAACGCGGCCGCAATCCATAATGACGGTAACGCCAATAATCGCGCAAAATGCGATCGTGATCGAAACACAATTCACGAGGAATCTGCCAAGATTCAAAAATCTGTAAATTTTTAGCATCGTCAGCGGCTTGAGGTTCGCCCGTTGCAGAAGCCAAGAATACAATACTGATAGTGTGTTCGCGGGCGTCGCGATTTGGGTCGGAATAAACGTAAAATTGCTCAATTAATTCTACATTCAAACTCGTTTCTTCTAAAGCTTCGCGTTTTGCCGCCGTTTCTACCGCTTCCCCGTAATCGACAAAACCGCCGGGAAGTGCCCAGCCGTAGGGAATATTGCGGCGTTCGATGAGTATGATCGGCCGATGGGGGCGATCGGCTAACTCGATGATAATATCAACTGTAGGAGCGGGATTTTTGTATGTCATTTGTGAAGGAAGAAGGAAGGCACAACACGGATTTTGACACGGATACACGGATTAATTTCAACTGGTTCGGAGTTCCTTCTTCCTGCTGAATTATGCTAAACCGCGAAGTGGCACCCGCTGCTTTTGCAAAACCTCAGAGTACAGCTTTTCCAACTCAGTAATATTCTGACTGAGAGTGTAACGATCGATCGCCCGTTGGCGTGCTTTTTGACCAAGCAGCATTCCCAACTCAGGATGATCACAAAACAGCGGCAGCAAGGTTTGCAACTGACTTCGTACCCTCTGAGTGTTCAAAACTATCCCCGCGCCTTCCTCCAAGGCCTCGCCGTCAGCACCGGCATCGGTTGCCAAACAAGCTAAACCGCAGGCCATCGCTTCCAGCAAGGACAGCGACAGTCCCTCCACCAAAGAAGGCAAAATAAATACGTCAGCACCCCGGAGGATTTCGATCCGGCGTTCCTCCTCAGCAACAAATCCGAGCCACACAATGCCATCATCTTCGCCGTAAAACAGTTGCAGCGAGGCGGCTAGGGGCCCGTCGCCTACGATCGCCAATACGTTCCCAGGGCCAAAATTACAGTGTTTCCAGGCCTTGAGCAAAGCCTCGACATTTTTCTCCTGGGCAATGCGGCCTTGGTAAACAAAAATTCGATCGGCTTTTAATTCCGACTTCAACCCCGAAGGCCCTGGAGAATATTTAATGGCATCCACGCCGTTGGGAATCACGGCTACCCGTTCCTGTGGCACTCCCAACTTCACCAATATATCCCGCTGAATCTGAGAAAAAACGATCGTCGAGTCGTAGTTCGCCAAAAATGGAGCGTACAGTTGATACATCAGGTGTTGGGTTCCCGATGTCAAATTCCGCAATTTGCGATCGAACGGCGGGTGAAAAGTCGCCACCAGAGGCAAATTCAATTCTTGACAAATTTCCGGCAGCAAAAAGTCTAGGGGCGAAAGCGTCAGGGAAGCGTGAACAACATCGGGTTTGAGCCGCCGCAGAGATTTCATCAGCACTGTGCGGGACTTGAGAGTGGGAATCGTATAAATTTGCGATTTGTAGTGACAGGGTAAAGAGACTTCGTTGCAACTGGCGGACGAGAGCGAAGTGGTATATGAGGTTTGAGCAATTCCCTTGCCCCATGAACCATTTGCCATACTCCACCCCGTATTGTTCCTGTCCAGTGGGCCCGCTTCTTGGGCAAAGTGCAGGAAACTAACCTGGTATCCCCGGTCTAATAGTGCGTTGGTGACTTCCCTGGAGTAAGTGACGTTACCGCAAAAAGGTGATTTTTTTCCTAGCCAAGCGATGTGCATTCCAGTAAATCAGAGTTTGTTATTTATTTAGATTCGATCGACTTTGCTATTACTGCTACGGAAAATATACCAGGTTAAGACACCCCCAGCCATCGCTAATCCTGCTAAACCCAAAAATACTGTCGGCAAACCCAGAAAAGTTTCTGCTACCCCGGCCAAAGCCAACGGTAAACTCAAAGCGATATTAGTGGCATTGTTTTGCAGCCCGAAGACTTTTCCGCGCATTTCTTCTGGAGTTTCTGCTTGAATTGTAGTCTGCATCGGCACTCCCACCAATGAGGCAAATAAACCCAACAGGGTAATGAACAGCACCGATAGCCACAAATGCTGTGTAAATGCAGAAAGGCCCATCAGAGCAAGTGCCATGCCAATCGAGCCGATTAAACTCAGTTGGGAGTGAGAAAATTTATGGCCGAGATAGCCAACTGTCGTCGCCCCAGCAGCCATGCCAACGCCTACCGCCGCCAGCAAAAAGCCAAATTGTGATGCTTTCATACCGGGGAGGATTTCTGCCAGCCGCACTGCTAGAACTGCTAAGGCTGCAAAAATGGAAAATAGAATAATTAGTTGAATTAAAGCATTGCGGACTTTCGGTTGATCGTTGATGTAACGCAGGCCATCTCGCAAATCTGCTAAGGGGTGCGGCGGTTCGTGTTCGACTTCGTTTTTTTCGCCTGTTTGCATCGACAGCAACAGCACTCCGGCGAAGGCGTAACTTCCCCCTACTACTAATTCTTTGCCGATGCCGAGTCCGCCGCCGAGGTTGGAAAATAGGGTGTCGGCTAAAGCTAGTAAGGGTTCTCCCACTGCGAAGCCAATAATCACCGACCCCATCATGGTTGTGGTGTAGAGGGAGTTGGCTGATAGCAGGTGGCGGCGTTCCACAATTAGGGGAATCACTGACTGTTCTGCTGGCGCGAAAAATTGAGTTAAAGTCGAAACGAGGAATGTCACTAACAGCAGCAAGCAGAATCCGAGTGGCAGTTGACCGAGTTCCCACCCGTCAGAGAGCCACAGCAGCACTGGCAAGGTTAAAACGAAGGCTCCCCGCAGCAGGTTTGTGGCGACGAGCACTGCTTTTTTCGACCACCTATCGACATACACGCCTGCGGCGGCCCCGAACAGCACTGCGGGAATGGTAAAGGCGATCATGATTGCCGATACCCACCTGCTGATGGTTTGATCTGGCGCTTGAAAGCGGCTGGCCACGAGGGCGATCGTCAGTACGAGATAAACTTTATCTGCTAGTTGGGAGAAAACTTGCCCACTCCACAATGCTAGAAAATTTGGGTTTTTGAGCACTGGCAGAAATCCCGTTTGTTTTTCGGGAATTTCGGCTACTGCTTCGGGGAGTTCTGCTGCTGGCTCTGGTGTGGGAACCGGGGGGATTGCTTCGGGCTGTGGGCTATTGCCGTTGTTCCAGTCTGGTGCTGGAGTTGTGGGGTATTTATCCATTTCTGGGTCTGGGACGTTGCTCCATTGTCGATCGGCGGAGACGGGATAAGAGTCAAACTCTGGAAAATTTTCTCGTTCTTCCATCTTGTGGTGGGTTACGGCTAAAACAGATATTGTCAAATCAGAATCAGACAGTCGCATCATAGAATTTGGGGTGGATGGCCTGGGGTGGTTGAGGTTGGGGGGATGGGAATTTGAATTTGAGGTGTTAACCCCTAAGTTTATTAATAATCTCGTAACTTTATCTCTATCTATTATCTGATGTCGCAACTACCTTGAGAATTTACCTGAAAAGGCCGGCAGGTTCGGGTATCCGGCAGGCTGGGGGTGCGATGTACGATCGCCCCTTCACCTATTTAAATCCACACTCAAAATTTAAAACTCAAAACTCTCTAGGTAGGTGTCGATCGAGCTTCCCGATCGAATCGTGCAACCTAAATGATACTGGGCATATTGTCGCAAAATATTTTCGACAGATACCCAAGTTGTTCGATCGGCAATCCCCTCTCCTAGTTCTGGACTAGCCAACTGTTGCAACGCTGCTAATTCCTTAGCATTTATCTCGAAATTTGTCAAGTGTTTGCTGCCATTCGTTTGCCGGGAACGGGAAGCGGATTTGTACAAGCTACCGATTTCTGAAGAGAGTTCTGCCTCTAGCTTAGCTAGCTCGGACAAGCTGAAGGTTCCCCCAGAGGGTATACTAAACCCGGTTTGCCAGTTCGGATCGGTGAAATTTGGGATAAGCGGCTGTCTGGTGGCGCAGCAGACTTGGACTTGGGGCGCGAGGCCGGCTAAGGCTAGCAAGTGAAAAATGCCGTGGGTGAGGTGAGCAATCAGC
Source organism: Microcoleus sp. B6-A1 (assembly GCF_036705085.1). NCBI lineage: Bacteria > Bacillati > Cyanobacteriota > Cyanophyceae > Oscillatoriales > Microcoleaceae > Microcoleus > Microcoleus sp. B6-A1. The sequence continues at coordinate 10,951 of NZ_JAUBTU010000084.1, read as the reverse complement.
ACGGCGGCAGATTGGATTTCTGTGCGATCGGACAAACGCTCCAAACGGCTCAAATGTTCGCCCAGCAACCAAAAGAGTTCTTCTTGGGGCTCATCGGAAAGGGCACTGGCGATCGCCAATTCGGCCAGATATTGCGCGGCTGCGAGTTTCCCTAGGTTGCGGCTCAAACCCGGATGGGATTGTACCGTGTCGGCTTGGGTAATTTTGTCGAGCGATCGGCCTTTGGCAATTAGCAATTCGTTGACAACAAATAATTCGCTTCTACCGCCGATGGTCGATCGTTGTTTGCGAACACCCGGTGCTACGGCTCGAATTAAGCCGAATTCCCGCGTCAAAATTGTCAGCACTCGATCGGATTCCCCCATCGGCGCACTCTTGAGATTGATTCCAGTTGCTTTGTAAGTTCGAGTCACTCGATTTTAGATTTTAGATTTTAGATTTTAGATTTACTACAATACTTCGGACAGTTTCATTGTCCTCGTTGGTCGATCGACCTGGAACAGTCATTCTACAGTTGGCAATCAAAAACTGTCCGAAGTATTGTTATTAGACAGTAGCAAAAACAGTCCAGGACGCAGAACTTTTAGTTGTAGGGTGCGTAAGGGCGCACCAATTCCCAATTAGCTATTACCAATTAGCCATTGCTAATGACTACTAACTACTGACTAATGACTAATGACTACTGACTACTGACTAATGACTTTTATCTAAATTATCGCGCTGGCGGAGTAATTCCGGGCCACGAGAAGTCCCCAAACGAGTTGCCCCAGCTACTACCAAATCTAGAGCTTGTTCATGAGTACGAATTCCGCCGGCCGCTTTAATCCCAATCCGTCCCTTCGTAACTTCCTTCAGCAGTCGCACATCGTCAACTTTCGCCGGGCCAAAAAAGCCTGTGTTGGTTTTGATGTAAGCCACACCAGCTTCCATACAAATCTCAGCAGCTAATTGTTTTTCGGCATCCGAAAGCAGAGAACTTTCGATAATTGCTTTGATGGTGAGATTAGTTTCTTCGCAAATTTGGGCTAATTCTCGGTGGAATTCGTCGATTCTTCCAGCTTTCAACAATCCTAAGTTAACGGAGACATCTAACTCTACAGCTCCATTATCTGCTGCTTCTAGAGCTTCGTAAATTTTCACCGTTGAAGTCGAAGCACCGGTGGGAAAACCTATAACTGTACAGACTTTGGGACGTTTGCCGTGCAGCAGATCAACTGCTTGTCTGACGTAGGCGGGATACACGCAAACTGTGACAAACCCAAATCTCTCTGCTTGTTGGCAACAGAATTCTACTTGCTCTGGCGTGGCGGTGGGGTCGATCAGGCCGTAGTCGATCAAGGGGGCAATATCGATGTCTGCCTGGTTTGCAGCCATTGCTGTTTTTTCTCCGAAGTAACTACTTCCTTATTATGTAGCGAATTTACCAATTCTCGAATCGATTGACTTTTGCAGCCCAGCCCAAAATTGGAGCCAGGAGCCAGGAGTCAGGAGTCAGGAGGAAAGAGGAAGAAGGAAGGAGCCAGAATAAGTGTTTTTACAAATATGAGATGCTCCCCAATCTAAAATCTAAAATCTAACATCTAAAATCGATCGACTTTACTCCGGCCGATATCCATCACAAATACTCAATTCGCTGCTTGTAAAAACTCTTGTGGCGATTGGGAAACCAAATTTTTTTAAAAAATATAATTTTGTATCTGCCTTTAGATACATTTTTGATCTTTCTTTAGGTATACTTTGTTAAAAGGACTTACGGTAGAGCCTGCGTCAGCTACGCTATGGCAGAGCCTGGTAGCGGCTACTGTTTTTACTTTTAGTAGTGCTTTAAAAACATAAAAGCCAGTGCCAAGCATGAATCATTTAGAACTCGAACAAGAAATTGGGAAGATGGCTAGAGCGATGATGACTCGCAATAGCTTAATTGGTAAGGATTTGATTGCCGATCTCAGAGGGCGGCTGTCTGTTGACAGTGTAGCTGCTTTGATGATTGTCAGTATTGAGCGTTTGATTTGGTATGACTGCGAGTCCGTGATCTGGAGTTTGAGTTATTTGATTCCTGCTGACGTGATGGAAGAAATTCGCCGGATTACTGCCCTGGTTGTTTGCCAGCGGTTGATGGGCAAGGGTTTTGTGCTGGGGAAAGATTTTAGTATTGATGGAAGAGGCCAGTTGATGTTGAGTGAGAATGCTAAAACAGCGGTTGTGGTTGCTTGAGTTGGGCAAGCACAAGTTGGATCTATTAGCACTATGAGAGTTGCAGTTAGACTTGGGGCGCCCTAGGACTCTTTGTGTAACTGCAAACCTAATTCGGGATGGGGTAAGAGTTGCGTGATTCACGCAGAGTTAAGATTCGCAGCAGCTCTAAAAAACGATGAGTGCGGTTAGCTAAAAGACCATTTTACGAGAGAAAAATAGTTAGTATCAACGGCTAATTGTTGAGGTTGTTAGTAGCAGTTTGTACCGGCGATCGCCCTGTATCAAATTTTTCAGATTTTTAGTGGAATTACAGTTTTACTCCAGGTATGGTTTCATGTAGAATCATACCTAAGATAGATACAAAATATTATGAACTTAATTCAAAACTTGGAAGCGGCTTGGTATTACCATCTGGGCTCGCGCCACCTCGAAGCTAACGATGATCATGGTGCTCTGGCGAACTTTAACAGAGCTTTGAAGTTGCAATCAGATCATTATAAGGCTTGGTTCGGCCGAGGTATGGCTCTGGGGAAATTAGAACGGCACTTAGAGGCGCTGAAGAGTTTTGATGAGGCCTTGGCGGTGGAGCCGAATGCGAGCTTTGGCTGGCACAACCGGGCTATTGCTTTAGGAAAGTTGGGCCGCCCTTTGGAGGCTCTCAATAGTTTTGACCGGGCTCTGGAGTTCAGTCCGTGCGCGGCGAGTATTTGGCACAACCGGGGACTGACGCTGATCGATATGGGGCTTTACCAGAAGGCGGTTCTGAGTTTTGATCGCTGTTTAAATTTGTACCCGGAGGCTGCTTGGGCATGGTACAACCGAGGTAATGCCCTGTTGGAACTCAAGCTTTACTATCAGGCGCTCAACAGTTTTGACCGGGCGATCGAGTTTAACCCAGACGACGCAAAGGCTTGGTACAATCGCGGTATAGCTGCCAACTCAATGGGACTTTACAAACAAGCAGTGGCTAGTTTTAGCCGATCGATCGCTCTACAACCGGGCAGAGCCGATGCTGTGGGCGAACGGAGAGTTGCTTTGGAGAAATTAGTAGGTTTAAATCAGAGAAATGCCAAGTTCACTCCCACTTCTGAGCGTCCCTTTGAAGATTATTTAATTTGGTACAACCGGGGTGTGGAATTGGCGCGAAAAGGCTGCTACTCTGAGGCGATTGCTTGCTACGAAACAGTCTTAGAAATAACTCCTGATTTTGCTAATGCTTTTTACAATAAAGCTTGCTGTTATGCGCTATTGGGATTTGCTGATTTGGCCCTTGACAATTTGCAGCGGGCTGTTGAGTTTATCCCTAATTTATACCGAGAGCTAGCTTTAGCTGACTCTGATTTAAGCTGCATTTGGAAACAAGAACGTTTTGAAGCGCTGATCCAAGGTTGATTTTACAAAAAAAATAGCTCGCCAATGGGGCGAGCTATTTTTTTTGTGGCGCAAATTCGATCGCCCGACTGTATTTGTGCAATCTTTGCTATTGCACAGAAACTTTGATGGAGGACTTGACCGGCCTCTTGGCAACTACGATTACCCGGTAAGTGCCGGATTCCGGTAGTTGAGCAAAAGTTTGACCTTCGCCTTGATCCAGGAGTTGTCCCATCGGAGATTCGATCGCCAGATCTAGATTTTTGGTGCTAGCTGTCACCCTAATTGTCTGTCCCTGCTGGCCTTGAACCGTGATGGGCTGGATTTGGTAGCCGGACATTTTGAGTTTGACTGTGGCTTGTTTTTCCTTGAATGCTATGGGAATTGCGCGATCGGGCCTATAAGTCCACTTGGCGTTAAAGTCGCGTCCCAGTACGAAGCTGGTGGTTTCACCTTTCGGGGTAACTCGCACGCGATAGATGCCTGACTCTGGCAACTGGCCAATCCACTGATTGTCTGCTTTTTCAATAACCCCCATATTTTCACCATTGGGACTGTACAGTTCGGCTGTCAGTTGTCCCGCCCACAGGGAGAGAGTGAGTTCTCGCCCTTTGATGCCTTCAAAAATATAGGTGGTGGGTTGGTTGATTGTTTCTCGGATTTCCGAGGTTGACATTCGCTTGATCGGTTCGAGGTTTGAAACTGATTCAGAAGTAACGGGTTTGTTAAGGGTTTCTGTAATTTCCGAGGCAGCCATCAGCTCGCTCGGTGCAATTTTTGGGGCTACTGGGCTGGCAAATACTGATTTTGCCGTCATCATGAGTAGCATTCCAGTCAGTAAAATTAGTTTTTTCATGTCGCACTTCCGAGGGGGGTAAGGAATTGTATATGGTTACTTGTGTTTGCCTGTTTTCACCGGATTAAATCGGGCGATCGCACAGAGGCTACAGGAGGATATAGGATACACGTAAATATCCCGTACTTGCACAAAATCTGCTGGTAGCAAATTGGCAGTGCGGGAGCTAAGTAGTAGCCTCAGTTTGTCGGGGCATTTCAATGATACTCCCTACCTATAATATCATCACAGAATATTAGTAATTTGGTCGAGGAAAATTCCAGCTTTTTCCGAGGAGCTTGCTCAAAAAAATGCCCACACGCAAAAAACGCGGTGTCTTGGCTCTGGGAGGAGCGTTGCTACTAGAACACGGCTAGCACCCCACGGGGTTACGGCCCCTAGTGTTACTTCATTCTTTACCGAAAGCATCCAGGATACCCGCCACGTGATTCATCCGTCGAGAAATAAAAAACCTGTATCCGATGAAACTTGCCGAACGTATTTATCTCGCGCAAGTCAATGCTTCAATTCTAAAATCTAAAATCTAAAATCTAAAATCTAAAATCGATTGACGATCGCCTAATTATCTAGGGCGCTGCTAACCCCACCTTACCATATTTGTAGCGTGTCAAACCATTTTCTACGTAAGTTTTGATACTGTATGTTTGTAGGGCGGATTTAGTTATTATCTAAGATAAAAACGAGTTTATCACTACCAAATCCGCCCTACCACACGAGGTTAATTTGTACTACGAACCTGCCAGAATTTTTAGGTAAGCTTGTACTGTGTTGGACAACCCCATTTCTAGCGCTTCCGCAATTAAAGCATGACCAATTGATACTTCTAGTATATCAGGAATCGAGCAAAATTTAGCTAAGTTTTGCAAATTTAAATCATGTCCGGCATTCACCCCTAAACCTGCTGATTGAGCGGCTTTAGCTGCTAAGACATATTGTTGAAAAACAAAGTCTACTCTACCTTCGCGAAAAGCAGTTGCGTAGGGTTCCGTGTACAGTTCTACTCTGTCTGCTCCAACTTCTTTTGCTAGCGGCATGAGAGCAGCATCTGCGTCCATAAACAAGCTGACTCTGATGCCGTTGTCTTTTAATTTTTCAATGATTGGTAAGAGCCGATCGCGATTTTCGGGAATATTCCAACCGCTATCGGATGTTAGCACGTCAGGAGCGTCTGGCACCAAGGTACACTGAGCCGGTTTTACGTCGCAAACTATATCCATAAATGGCGGCTGAAATGGATTTCCTTCGATGTTGAACTCAACGGTTAGCATTTTGGCTAATTCGTAAACATCGGCGGCTTTGATATGCCTTTCGTCGGGGCGGGGATGGACTGTAACGCCATGAGCTCCAGCAGCAATTACTGTTTTTGCGGCTTCAGTAACGCTGGGGATGCCGATGTTTCGAGAGTTTCTGAGGAGGGCGATTCTGTTGATGTTGACGCTGAGTTTTGTCATGGGATGTTAATCTTTAAAGTTGAACTCACATCTTGCATCTTTCTCAAGAACGGGCAAGATGCCCGTTCCACAAAGAGTAGATTTTCCTGTGGAACAGGCCGAAAAGCCTGTTCAAAAAAGGATTATTGACAGTGGTGCAAGATATAAGTTGATAATACTATATTAATCGCTTTCGGGACGAAACTTTGAGCCTAGGGCGGTAGTGTTAGGGCATTGTCAGAGGAAAAATTAGCTTGTGCAAGCGGTAAAGTTTCTGCAAAAAAAGCCTCAGCTATTTGCTGTTTTACTGCCAAATCTTCAAGATTTGCAATGCAGAAAAGCGGTGCGACGCGATCGACTATTGGGCGCGGAAAATCTCGGCTAAAATATTTTAGTTCAAAATCGTATCTGTGGGGACGGTAAATCATGCCCAACAGTTCGACTAATGGTAGAAGCGTCCAATTGTGATAGTTGCCGATCGCATCTACTAAATGTCCGCGATAAATCTCTTTTTTTACCAGAGGTTGCAGTAAATCGAAACGGATTTTAAGGTCGTTGAATCTCGACTGCATTGTAGATAAATGTTTGCTTCGATCCAAAAGAGGCGGTACAATTAGATTAGCTTTGTCAAAGGCGATCGGCACTTTCCCGTGTCTCTCTATTTCCAGGAAATCGTTGGGGCTGCTGCGCCGAAAAACAGCGAAATCAATCAGCAAGAACGGCGGGCTTTCTTTCAGCCGCCAGAAGCACTGCGATTGACCGTGCCAAGCGGGTTCGGGAACTCGATATTTGAGTTCTATCTCGCCAATTTCTGCGAGGGCTTGTTCAACAATCTCAAATGTTTCTTCCACGCAGTTATCTTCAACCACAACCGCAATATCTAGGTCTGACCACTCGTCGGTGTATCCGTGGGCTGCTGAACCTCCTTGCCATAAAGCGAGAACATAATCTAAAGGTTGTAAAGTAGAAACAATCTTTTCGAGAATGATTTGTCTCATGGAATCAAGCTATACTGTTTGTTTTCCCTGGCTTGCACAAGTTTAACAAACGATCGCGTGTTGAGAGAGCTCCGCGACTGTTCTCCGAGGAGTTGCTAATGCTTCCGGTTGTGCACTCCTGCCAAAAATTACACGGGAAGCTGCAAGGGAGAGTGGCAATCTTTGAGAAAGTGCGATCGCCCTTGAAAGTGAAAATCAGCCTTAAATTGTCAGAATCAGAAACTTGCCCGCTGTCCGGTAACATGAGAAAGGATTAATTTTTAACAGCGCGGCATGGCTACTATTTGGGAACTCGACTTTTACAGCCGTCCAATCATAGACGAGCGAGAGAAAAAAAAATGGGAAGTGTTAATCTGCGAAAGCCCGCTGAATGTAGGCGACAAGGCCGAATCTCTGTTTCGCTACTCGCAATTCTGCTCCAGTTCTACCGTGAATTCCCTGTGGCTGGCGGGTGCAATTAAAGAGGCGATCGCCGCAGCACCGAAACGACCTGAAAAAATCCGCTTTTTCCGCCGCCAAATGGCGAACATGATTACTAAAGCCTGTGAGGATTTGGATATTCCCGCCGCCTGCAGCCGCCGCACCCTCGCCCTTAGCCTGTGGCTGGAAGAACGGATGCAAGACGTTTATCCCGCCGAACCGGGCTATCAACCGGTTGTGAACCCGAGCGTTCAATTTGTACCTGAAACGCCGGTTGCGCTGCCGGATGCTTTAATCGGCGAAAAATGGGCGTTTGTGAGTTTGCCGATCGCAGCTTTTGACGAAATGTCCGAGTGGGATATCGGATTTGGCGAAGCTTTCGGACTGCCGATGACACGCCTCGCCCCAGAAACGCAAATTCCGGGACTAATTATCTACTCGTCGAGAGCAACCGCTTTGGCAGGTTGGATGTCGGGTTTAGAGTTGGCTTTTCTGAAATTTGAGAGCGGCCCACCCGCTAGGCTGGTATTAGATACGGGAGCTAACGATCGCTGGATTTTAGCTAATCTCAGAGACGCAGCAACTGAGAGAGAAGCGAAAGGATTTGAAGCCGCGAAAAACCAAGCAAAAAAAGTACATTTCTTAGCAATTCAGTCGAATCCCGAATCGGAATCTTTTGCAGGATTTTGGCTCTTGCACGAACTAACTATTTAGTCATCAGTCATTAGTCATTAGTCATTAGTCATCAGTCAGTTGTTAGTAGTCAGTTGTTAGTAGTCAGTTGTTAGTTGTTAGTAGCAGTTAATAATCTACCGTTATTTAGTCTAGAGTTAACAGCTAGATTGACTAATAACGAATAACTCATATAGCGGTTCTCAAATAATTGAGGTATGCTTTTCAGTCCAAGACCCGCGAGGCCTATGCTCTACGAGCATCTCATGTTACTGAGCAAGGCTATAACTAATAACTACTGACTAATGCCAACTGCCAACTGCCAACTGCCAACTGACAACTGACAACTGCCAACTGCCAACTGCCAACTGACTAATTACCAACCACCGAGAACAATGACCAATCACCAATCAGCAGAACAACTGCTAGAACTAGCCACCAAAGCAGGTGCAGAAGCTGCTGAGGTATTGGAATCGCAATCGCTCTCACGGCCGGTCTTTTTTGAAGCAAACCGCCTCAAACAGCTAGAAACCGCCCAAGCAGAAGGCATTGCCCTGCGGCTGTGGCGGGATGGGCGGCCGGGTTTGGCGGTGGCCTACGGGCCCGTGGAACTGCAAATTTTGGTGGACAGGGCGATCGCGCTTTCGCAACTCAACGAACCGGAAACCATCGAACTCGGCACCGGTGAGAAAGTTGTTTATCCCGATCGCGGAGTGTCGGTGCCGGCCGAACAGCTAGTAAACTGGGGCAAAGAGGCGATCGCGATCGTCCGCGAAGCCTATCCAGAAAGCCTCTGCACCGCCGAACTCGACTGCGAAATCGAGAGCACCCGTTTGGTGAACACCAAAGGCTTGGATTCCAGTCACACCGACACCACCCTCAGCGGTTACTTGTCAGCAGAATTAGTGCGGGGCGAAGATTTCCTCAACATTTGGGAAGGCGAAACCGAACGCGGCACCCTCGACTTAAACACCAGCGCCAAGCGGGTTTTGCAGCGTTTAGAATGGGCAAAAGACAATGTAGCCCCCGCCACGGGCCGCGTGCCGGTGCTATTTACAGCCAAAGCCGCCGACTTGCTGTGGGGGACTGTCTGTGCGGCGTTGAACGGCAAACAGGTACTCGAAGGCGCTTCGCCTTGGAACGATCGATTAGGCCAACAAGTGACATCGCCCCTTGTCACCCTCTCGCAGCAGCCGGATATCGGGCCCTATAGCTGTCCTTTTGATGACGAAGGTACTCCCACTCGGGCGATCGTCTTTATCAACAGCGGAGTGTTACAGCTATTTTATACCGATCGCACCACCGGTCGAGCCTTGGGCAGCGGCACCACCGGCAACGGATTTCGCCCGGGTTTGGGCAGCTATCCCACGCCGAGTTTGTTCAATGTTTTGATTAAGCCAGGTTCGCTTTCGCTAATAGATTTAATCGCTCAATTAGACGACGGAATTGTAGTCGATCAAATGCTTGGTGGCAGTGCCGGAATTTCCGGCGATTTTTCAATTAACGTCGATCTCGGCTACCGAGTCAAAAAAGGTCAAATAGTCGGCAGAATTAAAGACACAATGGTAGCTGGCAACGTCTACAGCGTCCTCAAACAATTAGTAGAATTGGGAGGAGACTCCGAGTGGAATGGTTCTTGCCAAACACCGTCTCTAATTGTAGAGGGATTGTCCGTCATCGGCAAGAATTAAAGTCAGTTGTTAGTTGTCAGTTGTTAGTTGTCAGTTGTTAGTTGTCAGTTGGCAGTTGTCAGTTGTTAGTTCTCAGTTGTCATCAATCAACAGTCAACAGTCAACAGTCAACAGTCAACAGCCAACAATTCCCAATTCCCCATGCCCCATGCCCTATTCCCACACATAATATGCGTATTTGTTTTATCGGCGATTCTTTTGTCAACGGTACTTGCGATCCCAAATGTCTCGGTTGGACAGGACGGATTTGCGCGGCTGCTTGCGGACAAGGAAACGATATTACCTACTACAATTTAGGAATAAGGGGAGAAACCAGTGCCGATATAGAAACTCGCTGGTTCAGCGAAGTTTCTTGCCGCTTACCTCACTACTGTGACGGCAGAATCGTATTTTCCTTTGGCGTCAACGACACTTACCTAGAAAACGAAAAAATTCGCATAGAAGTTGAGAAATCAATTGAAAATGCCCGCTCTATTCTCACGTCAGCCAAAAATATATTTCCAGTATTAATGGTAGGGCCACCGCCAGTTATTGATGCCGATCGCACAAGGCGGATTGCCAACTTATCCGAACAGTTTTCCCAAGTTTGCCACGAGTTAAATGTGCCTTATTTAGATGTTTGCACCCCGCTGCAAAACTCGGAAATTTGGCATAAAGAACTTACCGAAAATGACGTTTCCCATCCCCGCGCCGCCGGTTATGCTGAATTGGCTAAAATAGTTCACAATTGGGACGGTTGGAAAGCTTGGTTTAAAAATATCAATATCTCAGATCAAGAGACAGTCACGCTGTTCCGAGCCGTCGGCAAAAAAGAAATGGAACTGATTAAAGAAAGCGATTTTCTGGCATTTCCGCCGCGACTGTCTTTTCAGCCTATTTTTTATCCCGTACTCCACAAAGCATATGCCATACAAATTGCACGAGATTGGAATACAAGAGATGCAGCATCGGGATATTTCGGCTATGTAACCCGGTTTCGAGTTTTGGCTGAATTCTTAAAAAAATATCCCGTCCAAACTGTCGGCAGTTCGATTCATCAAGAATATTGGATTCCGGCAGAAGAATTGGCTCAATTTAATCAAAACATTGTCGGAAAAATTGAAATTTTTGCGGAATATCAACCGTAGAATAGGAGGAAATCATCCTTGAATTCAATCGGTTTGAAGTGATAAATTTTGACTGGTACGGCACTCTGAATAGAGTGGGAAAGGGTAAAAAAACGCAGATCAACGCAAAATGGTAAAACCCACATTCCGCACCCCCAACTGGCACATACGCGGATTGAGGGGGTAAAAGTGAATCATCCGAGACAAAGCG
>NZ_JAUBTU010000083.1:0-30363 GCF_036705085.1 Microcoleus sp. B6-A1 | reverse complement strand
CGTCCCGCCCGTCCAAAAAGGACGGGCGGGACGCCCATCCCACAATCACAATTAAAATTGTAAGTTATTTAATTCGCGATCCTTAGCGATCGCATTTTTTATGTAAAAAAACAGTATCTAAAAAAAGAGGCGATCGCTTAGCTCAAAGAGCGATCGCACGCTGATCAATTTACCAGCGACGTTACGCTTGAACTACCGGATCGAAGACAACACTCAATCGATCTGCCGGCACCATCCGCTTGAGAATTTTCAAGTGACCGTCTGCATCAGACCAACTGCGAAACTCACCCACAACCACCTTTTCCACATTTGGAAGCGAGCGAACTATAGTCCACGGCTTGAGACGTTTTTCTTGCAACATACTAGATAAATCTCCTTGGTAAATTGGAGCCAACGCCAGTCCCCATCTTTGGCCACGGCCGAGGACTGGCTTTTGACTTTGCAAACTTGCCCTTCTCTAAGAACATAGCACAAAAAAAAGGGTTTGGGATTATATCTTATTTTTCGCTTTTTTTAGAGCTATTTTCTACATAACAAATGATTAAACTCAAAACTTGTTAACTCTTTAATTCGCAACTCAAAACTATTTCATGACTAACACTTCGACTTCGCTTGGGGTGCAGTCTGACTAATAAATTCTGCCTTCTACCTTCTACCTTCCTTTTACTGAGATATTGCACCATTCTCAATAAGTTTTTTATGAACAGGCTTTTCGGCCTGTTCCACAAAGAGTGAATTTTCTTGTGGAACAGGCCGAAAAGCCTGTTAAGCGAGAATAGTGCAAGATGTGAGTTTTACAAATCCCGCCGCGACAGCAGAAACCAGATCCCACCTAAACCCAAAACACCGCACAAAACCCCGCCTTCCCACCCAAAAACAGTCCCCCCCGGCAAATGTCCCGGCTTTGCTTTAGAAGTAAAATTCAGCTCAGAATAGTATACCCACTGGCTGTTAACCCGCCAGCCCACTCGATCGCCAAACTTCTCCCAAACTGTAGCATCATAAACACCAGGCTTTCCCCCCAACTTGAGCCACAAACCCTTTTGCACAGAAAAACCGAATCTGCGGTGACTGTGCCGCACCCAAAGTCGATCGATAGTCTGCAAATCCTTAGCTGGAAACTTCCTAATATCTTCCTCACTCAAATAACCCCGTGAATTTTGCTGCATCACCTCCAGCATTTTCACAGAAGTTTCCTCATCAGCACCACGCCAATTTTTAGCAGCCAGCAGCCTTTCCAAGTGAGAATAATCAATACCTTTTTCGGACTCTAAATTCACAGAAATTAGCGGAGTCTCAGTCACAGGTTGAGTCGGAACCGAAGGACTAACAACAGTTGCCTGCTGCGACTTTTCCAGCACGGGCACAACAACAACAGGAGGTTTTAAAGCATCCAAAACTTCCACAGCCGATTTGTAGCGATCTTTAACATATTCCTGAATCAACTTATCCAAAACCTGACCTAAATCGTCGCTAATTTGTGTTCCTTTTGGCAAAGCCTCCCTCCAAAGCCATCGGCCTTCAAGCGGATCGTAAAGGTCATCGTGAATGTCCCCGTAGATATCCAGATAAGGCATAACAGAAGTCAGCAAGCGAATGCAAGTCACCCCCAAACTATAAAGGTCGCTAGCAGGAACAGCCCTACCGTGACGCTGTTCTAGAGCCGCGTAGCCGGGAGTTCCCAACTTCGTTCCAGTTTTGGTCGGAGCAGCAGCTACTACCTGTTTAGAAACCCCAAAATCTATCAGCACTAACTTACGATCGCGAGCTCGGCGGATCACATTCTCAGGCTTAATATCGCGGTGAATCACATTTCGGTCATGAACAAACTTCAATAAAGGCAACAAATCTAACAGCAGTTCGCAAGTTTTAATTTCGCTATAAGCACCGTACTTATCTAACTCATCCTTTAAATTATTGCCATCAATAAACTCTTGCACTAAATACAATCGCCCATCTTCCTCAAAATAAGAAATTAACTGAGGAATTTGCGGGTGCTTCAGTTCGTATAACCGCCTTGCCTCTTGTTCAAACAGTCGAACATATTTTTTAAAATGACCGGGCTTCCGTTGAAACTCTTGAGGAGGTGACAACTGTTTTATCACGCACAATTCCTCAAATTTGCCATGATTAACAGCTCGGAAAGTCCTACCAAATCCCCCATCGCGCAGCGGTTCAGTTGCTGCATAAAGGTCTTTTAGCAGCAGCTTTGAACCACAATTAAGACAATACTTTGTGCCTGGTGGGTTCTGACGCTTGTCTCTTGGGCAATCGAGATTAAGGCAGTATGTCATATATTAAAAAAATGCGAACAAAATTAGTAGGAAGGGTTTTATATTATTCAAGAGTCCGATCGCGAGCTGGTTTTTGTAGAGGCGATACCTCGAACCTTACGGAGGCGGCAGCCACCTTCGCCATCAGAGGAGGCGCTCTCGCCAGACTGCCCCTGAGCAAGTATAACTCTCTTGAGGGTTTGACCTCAAACTCGAAGTCCTCATCTAACCTTAGACTCCGCTCCGTGCAATACATTTGATTTAGCGGTCAAAGAGCCACCAGATCAAACAGAAATAGTAATTTATTACCAGCCCCGTGAGTTCTGCAACGCCAAAAAAACTGAGGATTCCGCCTGAGATATAATTTTATTGCCAGAGAGAAGCACACTAACGGGAGCCACAGCTTCCGTCAAGTTCGATCGACCTTAATATTTTACCCGTAAAATATTTAACTTAACCAGGCATAATTAACAATCCAAAAATCCCCAACAAACGCACGTTAAAATAAAGACTAGCTTCCGCGATCGCCATCCGATCTCGATCAGACACTTAGCCAGTTTTCCCTGTTTCCTTTTTTCAGCTATTACCAGTTACATCTAATTCGATCGGTCTACTTAATTAGGAACCGCTAGTGACACCAAAACTACTGCCCTCTCCAACTCCCAACTCCCGCAAAAAATCACCAAAAGTACCTTGGTTCGAGCGGTTCATGGCACTGGTCGCCCTAGGAAATTTAAGCCTAGTAATATTTGACATAACTTACGTGCCCGGTCGAGATTTCTACCTCCGGCAACTGCCAGTTCTAACTCAAGTATACGACCCATTTAAAGGAATTAAACCCCACCGAGACACCCAGCAATATCTGGAAACCTTAGAAGAATTAAAAATTCAAGTAGTGCAAACAGGGTTGCCCTCTCCCCAAGTAGCAGCCAAATTGCAGGAAATAAACAATCTGAGCGCGAAAATGATCGACGAAGATCCCTTTCGAGTAGCATCAAAAAGTGGCACCCTAGAAAAAATAAAAGACCGGATGCGCGATCGCGTCCCCAATCCGCAAGACTCCGCTAAACAATCATTCCAAGCATTCTGGAGCCAAGACTATTTAAACAAACAAGGTTGGCAAACAGAAATCAAGTGGTTTGACTCCAAAATCAAGCCATTAATCGCCACCAACTATTACCGCGAGATTGGAGAAAACGGCGAATTTACCGATAACTTCTGGCTAATCGACCTGCCATTTATTGCCATATTCGCGATCGAATTTCTAGCCCGTACCTACTGGATCACCCGCCGCCACCGCAGCGTCACTTGGCGAGCAGCCATGCTCTGGCGATGGTACGACATCTTCATGCTGCTCCCATTCTGGCGCCTGTTGCGAGTATTACCCGTCACAATTCGCATCCACCAAGCCAAAATGCCGGATCTCCAACCCATACGCGCCCAAATCAGCCGAGGTTTCGTCGCCAACTTCGCTCAAGAATTGACCGAAGTTGTAGTAATTCAACTCATCAACCAGATGCAACAATCAATCACCACAGGCGAACTCGCTCGTCAACTCTTTAAATCCCCAAAACAGCGCTATCTAGACATCAACAATATCAATGAAATAGAAGCGATCGCCACCCATCTCGTCCAAATAACCGTCTACAAAGTCCTCCCCCAACTCCAGCCAGACCTAGAAGCCCTCCTCCGGTACAATATTGAAAGCTTCCTCAAACAATCCCCCCTCTATCAAGGATGGAAGCAAGTACCCGGCCTGGGAAACCTGCCCGAACAGCTAGCACAGCAATTAGTTGCAGAACTCTCAAAATTAGCCACCCTCGGCCCCCAAGATGCCTACGAAGCCTTCAAAATCGCCACCGAAGACCCCATAGGCATGAAACTCTCAAGCCAGCTAGTCCAACATTTCGGGCAAGCTTTAGGAACCGAACTGCAACAGCAGCAAACCTGGCAAGAAATACAACTGCTGCTGTGCGACTTCCTAGAAGAGTTCAAAATCAACTACATTCAGCGGTTGAGCGAAGAAGACTTCGAGAAAATTTTAGAACAAGCCAAAGAACTGCAACGGATAGCCCCGCGTTAGAGCAAGTCTCCACCGCTTTACTTATTTTTTTCTTCCCCAATTAGCAATTAGCAATTACCCTGCTGTAACTCCTGCACATGAAGCTTGCGGGAATTGTAAAGTTTCATGTGCGATCGGCATTCTTTACCAGAGTCATCTGCAGAGTTGTGCATCACATCTTCAGCGCCGTAGTTAGTTAGACCGCCGTTAGGGTTCTCAGCGGCCTGGCGTGTCATGTTTTTAGCGAGAAAGGTCAATCGATTTTCGATTTTCGATTTTCGATTGAAGCATTGACTTGCGCGAGATAAATACGTTCGGCAAGTTTCATCGGATACAGGTTTTTTATTTCTGGGTCCTGAGTCTGCTTTCGGAATGAATCGGGGGGCTTGTATCCTGGATGCTTGATTGTCAATTTTTTTAGACGTATATTATATCAATTTCTATGTAAGTTTGATGAGATTCTACTTTTTAGACTCAATCTGTAAAGTAAAGTTAAAAAAATACTACAAATCTCTCTAGACCAAGTAATCTATTAGATATGATTGCTAAGGGGTTTCCTAAAGGCTAAAAAAAATTACAAATGCTCTAAAAAAATAAGCCGCGTCAGTATCTTTAGTCAGTATCTTTAGTCAGCTCTTATTATACCCCTCTCAGAGAAAGCACGTAAGTAGCCCGGCTTGTTTAAGCAAGTTACTGTCTAAAACTTTTCACTAAATATTATAGATTGCTTTTCAATATATATTTCCTCAGCCTCATTTCACTCTTCTCCACTGAGATTTTTCCGCCAACTCGTTACCCCAGAAGTAACATCAATCAATGTCACAGACCTCTGCAACCACTTTCCTGTCAAACCGTTCTAAAAAAAAGGTGTCCCTGCGCCTAATTTTAGTATTCCCATTCGTCCTACAAATATTTGCCGCCGTCGGGCTGACAGGCTGGCTATCCTTACGCAACGGGCAAAAAGCAGTCAACGAAGTTGCTAGTCAGTTGCGGAGTGAAATTACGGCCCGTATCCAGCAGCAGCTCAACACTTACCTAGACACAGCCCCTCGCGTCAATCAACTGAATGCCAATGCCCTTCGCCTAGGATACTTAAATCCAGACGAATTGGAGAGTACGGAGCGCTATTTGTGGGAGCAACTTCAAGCCTTTCCTTCTCTGCCCCAGATGGGTTTTGCTACTAAAACGGGAGAGTTCATTGCCATTGAACGCCAAGAGAATGGCCAAATATTTTTTAAAATAGCAGACAAAGAGCATCGGAATGAACTTCATATTTATGAATCTGATAGCAAAGGCAATCAAACGAAGCTCTTAAAAGTCTCCCGCAACTACAATATACTCCGCCGTTCTTGGTATAAAGACAGTGTACGCTATAGCCGGCCCACATGGAGCGAAATTTTTCCGCTTACAGGTCAGAAAACGCTCTCCCTCCCTGCCGGACATCCAGTTTATGACGAAAGTGGCGAACTGCGCGGAGTATTCGTTGCTAATTTTTTGATCTCTTTCCTCAGTGACTTTCTGCAAAGCATAAAAATCGGTCGATCGGGACAGACATTCATTATGGAACGTTCGGGACTCCTAGTAGGCAGTTCAACTCTCAAAGAAGCATTTATCACCAACAATGGCAAACTCGATCGCCTGAATGCTTTAGACAGCACCGATGATTTAATTCGGCTGACAACAGCGCATTTAAAAGAACACTTTGGCGACCTCACTAAAATTAATAGCTCTCAGCAATTGGATTTTACGATCGCCGGTCAGCGGGAATTCCTCCAAGTTATGCCCTTTCAAGATAGGCGAGGATTGGACTGGCTGATCGTCGTCGTAGTTCCTGAAAGCGATTTCATGGATCAAATTAACGCCAATACCCAGACTACCATTTTGTTGTGTTTGGGAGCCTTGGGGCTGGCTACCGTTCTGGGAATCTTAACCGCACGCTGGATTACCAGCCCGATTCTCCGTTTGAGCGCCGCTTCTAGGGCGATAGCAAGTGGCGACTTAGAAAAAAATGTCCAGGTAAAAGGCATAGAAGAACTAGAAATTCTGGGTCAGTCTTTCAACCTTATGGCACAACAGTTGCGCGAATCCTTTGAGGCGCTAGCCAAGACCAATTCCGAGCTAGAAATCCGAGTAGAAGAACGCACTGCTGAACTCACGGAAGCCAAACAAATCGCTGATAGTGCCAACCAAGCTAAAAGTGAATTTTTAGCGAATATGAGTCACGAATTGAGAACACCACTCAATGGCATTTTAGGATACGCTCAAATCCTAGAACGATCGAAAACTATGGCTCCCAAAGATATCCAAGGCATCAGTATTATTCACCAGTGTGGTTCCCACCTGTTAACCCTGATTAATGACATCTTAGACCTCGCTAAAATTGAAGCCCAGAAATTGGAACTGTACGCGAAAGATTTCCATTTTGCTTCCTTTTTGCAAGGAGTAGCGGAAATCTGCCGCATCCGAGCCGAACAAAAAGGAATTGCTTTTGTTTATCAACCTAGTTCGGACCTGCCTGCTGGCATCTACGCTGACGAGAAACGCTTGCGACAGGTACTAATTAACTTACTGAGCAATGCAATTAAGTTTACCGACGGTGGAGGGGTGACTTTTAAGATAGAACATCTGGAAAAGGACACAGGTGAAAAGGTACAAAGCTCTGAGCAAAAGCCAGCCTCACCAATTCACAAAATTCGGTTTCAAATTGAAGATACTGGCGTTGGTATGACACCAGAACAATTAAAAAAAATATTTTTGCCCTTTGAACAGGTAGGAGACAGTAAGCGTCAGGCGGAAGGAACCGGGCTCGGTTTAACAATTAGCCAGAAAATTGTCGAAATGATGGGTAGTACAATTCAAGTAAAAAGCCAGTCAGGAGTCGGCAGTGTTTTTTGGCTAGATTTGGATTTACGGGAAGCGGCAGACTGGGCAAATACAGCCACGATTACCAAGCAAAGAAAGCTAGTTGGCTACCAAGGTAGAAAGCAGAAAGTTTTGGTTGTGGATGACAAATGGGAAAACCTCTCAGTCATTGTCAATTTGCTGGAACCCCTCGGCTTTGAAGTAACCGAAGCTAAAAACGGTCAAGAAGGTTTAGAAAAAGTAGAAGAGTTTAAGTTTGATCTGATTATCACTGACTTGGTGATGCCAGTGTTAGATGGCTTTGAGATGATGCGTCGTATCCGAAATTTTTCACACTATAAAGACGTGGCAATCATTGCTTCATCTGCCAGTGTATTTGCTACCGATCAACATAAAAGTTTGGAGGGGGGAGCCAACGATTTTCTCGGTAAGCCAGTGCAGGCAGAAGAGCTATTTGAGATGTTGCAAAAGTATTTAAAACTTGAATGGATATATGACGAACCCAAAAATGAAAAAATCAGCACTATTCCCTTTTCCTCTGATCCTCAATCACTTTCTGAATCGAATTCTGTAGTGGCTCCCCCGCCAGGAGAAATTGAACTTTTATTTGAACTGGCGATGAGAGGCAACGTGAAAGGAATTGTGAAGCGCAGTGAGCACCTAGAGAAGTTAGATCAGAAATTTGTGTCCTTTGCTGTTGAGCTGCGCCAGTTAGCCCAAGGCTATCAGGTCAAAAAAATCAAAGAGTTTATTACATCCCACAGAATACAAAAAGAATGAAGGCAGCAAATATGGAAACAAGTAGCATCTTAATCGTCGATGATAATCCTAGCAATCTGGACGTGCTTTCTGAAGCTTTAGCGGGTTTTGGATGGGAGATATTGGTAGCAACTGATGGCGAAACTGCCATCGAACAGGCTGAATATACTCAGCCTGATTTGATTCTGTTAGATGTGATGATGCCAGGAATTGACGGGTTTGAAACCTGTCAGCGGTTGAAGGCAAGTCCGTTGACGAACGAAATCTCCGTAATTTTTATGACCGCTCTTTCTGACATAGGAGATAAGGTCAAAGGCTTTAATCTAGGGGCGGTGGATTACATTACTAAGCCCTTTGAACAAAAGGAGGTGTTAGCTCGCGTCAACCTCCATTTAAAACTGCGTTCTCTTACTAAAATCCTTGCAGAGCAAAACCTCATGCTGAAACGGGAAATAGAAGACAGGCTCGCAGCAGAAGCAGCGTTACATCAGCTCGCGCAGGAGTTAGAAAAACGGGTGGAAGAACGAACGGCTGAACTTTCTCAAGCTTTGGAGAATCTTAAAAAAGCTCAAGTGCAAATCGTTCAAAGTGAAAAGATGGCTTGTCTTGGTCAACTTGTAGCTGGGGTGGCTCACGAAATTAACAATCCAGTTAGTTTTATCTCCAATAATATCCCTATTGCCAAGGAATATATTGCCGATTTGATCGAGATGACTCGGCTTTGCCAGCACAACGTTACTTCGACATCAGAATTTGAGGATAAGTCCCAGGAGATTGAGTTAGATTTTATTGTTGAAGATTTGCCCAAAATTATTGATTCAATGGCGCTAGGAACAGAGCGACTTTACAATCTTTCTATGTCACTGCGTAATTTCTCTCGGTTGGATACATCGGCACTAACGCCAGTGAATATTCACGATGGGCTAGATAGTACCCTGTTGATTTTAGGTCATCGATTGAAAGGTAAAGGCACTCACCCAGCTATTAAGGTTATTAAAGAGTACGGCGAATTACCGCTGGTCGAGTGCTATCCTGGGCAAATAAATCAGGTGTTTATGAATGTATTAGCGAATGCAATTGATGCTTTAGAAGAGTCTACGATCAGTTGTCCGCTCTGCGGGGAAAAGCAACAGAGCAATGACAATCCACAGATTCGGATCTGCACTGAAATGCTTCAGGGCGACAGAGTGGTGATTCGGATTGCTGACAATGGGCTGGGGATAACGCCGGAGATAATGCAGCATTTATTTACGCCGATGTTTACTACAAAATCAGTGGGTAAAGGGACAGGTTTAGGCTTGTCTATTAGCCGTGAGATTGTAGAAGCAAAACATGGTGGTAAGCTGACTTGCATTTCCTCGCCCGAATGGGGGGTAGAGTTTGTAATTGAGCTTCCAATCCAGCATTAGTAAGGGGACTTTTTTAGGGTAAATCTTAGTTTTGCTGTTTTGTCAAGATACCGTTAATCATGGGATCGCCCCTGTCTAATCTACCAATCACCCTCACTGTCAAACTCTTCACCCCCTATCAAGAAGCAGAGGGCTTGTCCGAAGGGAAATTACAATTTCCCAAAGCAACTCCCGTATCGCAAGTCCTAGAACGCCTGAGTGCCACTCCCCCCCTGTTCTAGGATCGATCGCACATCTTGCACCATTGTCAATAAGCTTTTTAGGAACAGGCTTTCCGGCCTGTTCCACAAGAAAATCTACTCTTTGTGGAACAGGCCGGAGAGCCTGTTAAGCGAGAATGGTGCAACATCTCAGATCGATCGCACCTGCTTGAATATCAACCAGGAATTTGCCCTCGCCCCACCCCACTCCAAAACTGTGATCGAGTCGTCCTTATTCCCCCTGTCAGCTCTCCTCTTCTGCCCTCGGACAGTCCGCCGATGGCGATCGGTTTGTCACCGGGCGGGCGATCGAGCTAAACTGAGAACTGAGGCCTCCCTTCGATCAGAAGAAGTCCTCAAACTTCTTGGAAGAAATTGTTTTACCTAGGAGTGGGTCAAGCCCACTTTTTTTGTTGCATTAGTCGCAGGAAAAGAGCTCAGGGCGTCTGACTTGCAAGTTGAGGACTGATTTAGTAGGGGTACCCCCCGCTTGAGATCCCCTGCTGGGATGTTGGGTAAGTCCCAAAGTTGAAGACGAAAGTCGCAGCCACCTAATCAAACCACCTCAAAGCCAAGCAATCTCAACACCAAATTTTTCCTTGCCGTGTCCGAGTTCAGGAGTTTTAACTTAAGTATTCGATATGACTCATCCCCTAATCCCACAAATCATTGACTTAGCTACCCCCGTTGCGGAAACACTGGGATTGGAAGTAGTGGGAGCAGTGTTTCACACCAACCAAAATCCTCCCGTCTTGCGGGTAGACATCCGCAACCTCCAACAAGACACTGGTTTAGCCGACTGCGAGCGCATGAGCACAGCCCTCGATGCCGAGTTAGAGGCAGCCGACATCATACCCGATGCCTACGTGCTAGAGATTTCCAGTCCCGGAATATCCCGATTGCTCAGCAGCGATCGAGAATTTATTACCTTTAAAGGTTTCCCCGTGACAGCCAAAACCACCGAACCCGACTCGCGAATCAAAGAGTGGAAAGGACTACTCCTGGGCCGGGATGAAACAGCGGTTTATCTCAATCAAAAAGGGCGACAGGTTAAAATTCCCCGCCCTCAGATTGTCAAAGTTGAACTAGACGAAGGAAAGGAGATGTAAAGGGAAGTTTTGAGTTTTGAGTTTTGAGTTTTGAGTTTTGAGATTGCCTCGCAGCAAGCTGAAAACGCTTGGCTGCGAGTTAATTTTTAACAAGCATATCTGTATCAGCGGCTTGAATAGGGACAATAAATAAATTGTTAGAGCAACAATTTCCCCTGAGCCTATTCAGTAACTCATCACTTTTCTGTCATCACTTTTACTTGAAAATTTCCCAGTACCAATTACCGATTACCAGTTACTTATTACCACAGCAAAAAAGGAGAGTTTTATATGTCAATGGTTCCCCTGCCCGGACTCAAAGAAATGGTCGAAGGTATTAGCAAAGAACGCAATTTACCCAAACACGCCGTCCAAGCAGCCTTGCGAGAAGCCCTGCTCAAAGGATACGAACGCTACCGCCGTACCCAAAAACTCGATCACTTCAGCGAAGAATACTTCGACAACTTTGATGTAGAACTCGACGCCGAACAAGAAGGTTTCCGCGTTTTAGCTAACAAAACTATTGTCGAAGAAGTCATCAATCCCGATCACGAAATCTCACTTTCCGAAGTGCAAGAAGTAGCCACGGAAGCTCAGCCGGGGAGTATCGTGCTCGTAGACGTAACACCAAATCAAAAAGAATTTGGTCGCATGGCCGCGATCCAGACCAAACAAGTTCTCGCTCAAAAACTGCGCGACCAACAGCGCAAAATGATTCAAGAAGAGTTTAAAGATTTAGAAGAAACCGTTCTTCAAGCAAGAGTGCTCAGGTTTGAGAGGCAGTCGGTAATTTTAGCAGTTACCAGCAGCTTCGGTCAGCCAGAAGTAGATGCCGAACTCCCTAAGCGCGAACAGTTGCCCAACGACAATTACCGGGCCAACGCTACATTCAAGGTTTATCTCAAAAAAGTAGGCGAAGGCTCAACTCGTGGGCCGCAGTTACTTGTTTCTAGAGCTGACGCAGGTTTGGTGGTGTACCTGTTTGCTAACGAAGTACCAGAAATAGAAGACGGGGTGGTGAGGATTGTCGCCGTAGCCAGGGAGGCAAATCCGCCCTCCCGGCACGTTGGCCCCCGGACTAAAATAGCAGTTGATACTCTCGATCGCGACGTAGACCCTGTAGGAGCCTGCATCGGAGCGCGGGGATCGCGGATTCAGGTAGTAGTCAACGAATTGCGGGGCGAAAAAATCGACGTGATCCGCTGGTCTCCAGACCCAGCAACTTATATTGCTAACGCTCTGAGTCCCGCTAGAGTAGATGAAGTGCGTTTAGTTGCTCCAGAAGGCAGGAGAGCTCACATTTTGGTCGCTGAAGACCAACTGAGTCTTGCCATTGGCAAAGAAGGTCAGAACGTCCGTCTCGCAGCCCGCCTAACCGGTTGGAAAATCGATATCAAAGATATTGCTAAGTACGATCGCGCCGCCGAAGACAGCAAATTGGCAGCAGAAGCAACTAGGCTCGAAGAACTAGCAGGCGACTACGACGCAGACGAAGCAGGCGACTACGACGAGGAAACCGCAGAATTTGAGGAAGAGGAGGCAGCCGCGACAGAGGAAACCGAAGCCGCAGTCTAAAAACTGTGACATTTACAAGATTTTCTCTCGAAGGGAGACCAGGAGGACTTGTCCCCTACTCCCCCCTCTCCCCCTACTCCCCCTCTGACAAGAAATGAAACCGAACTACCGGTGCTGTGCAAGTTGTCGAAAAATAGCTCCAAAGGAAGCTTTTTGGCGAGTAGTCAGGCTCTATCCTTCTCATCAGGTACAATTAGATCGTGGCATGGGCCGTTCTGCTTACCTTTGTCGGGAAGCCGAATGCCTCAAAGCAGCTCAGAAAAAAAATCGACTTGGGCGATCGCTCAAAGCGTCTGTGTCTGACGAACTGTACCAAACACTTTGGCAGCGTTTAGCCACATCTGACTGTACATCTTACTCTGGCCTAGCCGGACGAAAAACCGACAATAGTTCGGCATCGACTGTATAAACCCTCTTGGCAGCCCTACCAGTAATTACCGGTAGCGCCAGCTATAAAACCCCAATCCGATCTGCCCACCAGTCTGGAAAGATTTGTGTCAGATTAGATAAGGGTAGGGTACTAGCAGAGGTATCCTCAAGGTGGAAAGGCCAACTTTGAAGCTTGAGAGAGTGGGTTTTGCCAAAACTCAGACTTCGGAGTTCCAAGTTCCCAAACAGACTTGAGAATTCTTCAACCGCAGACTTCAGCGAGTTGCATCTTTTAGATAAAATTGCTGAGCGAGTACCAAAACCCCGATTCCTGACACTGAATCAATCACACCGAATGATGTCGTCATTAGCACAAAAAATCACAATGTAAAAACTGGTTGGCACAAAAGAGGGCAGAGTGGATGAACAACGGCAAAGTAAGAATTTACGAATTATCACGGGAACTAAATTTGGATAATAAAGACATCTTGGCAGTTTGCGAGCGGCTCAATATTTCAGTCAAGAGCCACAGCAGCACAATTACAGAATCCGAAGCAGAGCGCATTCGCAAAACGGCGGAAAAATACGTAGCCAGTAGCCACTCTTCCCCCGGCAAGCCAGCTCCACCCGAAAGAGCAGCAGCGCCATCTAGAGAATCTGGCCCTCACCCTAACGACCAACAAAAAAAGCAGCAAATTTTAGAAATACGCAGTCCAAAAGTACGCCCGGCTGGTGCTTCCTCCCAGCCTGCAGGCAACGAGGAGAACAAAAACCAGCCCGCGGCAACCGTGGCAACTCCTCCAAAGTCGCCTGCAGCTCAACAACTCCAGCCTCCAGCTAAACCGAATATCAATCGACCTGTACTGTCGAAGCCAAATGTCGCTGTCCCGGCGGCTCCGTCAGAAACAGCGTCAGAAACAGTGTCAGAAACAGTTTCGGAAACTGTAGGTGCGATCGCCCCGGAAACAACCGCCCAGGCTCAGGCACCTACAGCACCTCAACCGCCGTCGGAAAAGGCTCCCGAACGCACCAAGCAACCGCCGCTCGCCCCCCCTGCGCCGTCGGCAAAACTCACGTCGCCCCCAGTCAGAGGGGCATCAGAGTCGGCTAGCCGTACCCCACAAAATCTGGGGAACAAGCCGGTACTCAAACTTGCAAAAACCGAGCAAGAGCAATCAGAACAGTCAGAAACTCTGGAAGCGCCGGCTAAACCGAGCCGCCCCAGCAGACCGACACCGGGAGCTCCTACCGAATCTCGCGACACGCAAAGACCGCGCCGGGAAGGCGCTGGTGGCCCAGTCAAAACTCCACTGGCCGCTCGACCCCAGCCCGGTGGCCCGCGCCGGAGCCTGGCCCCCGCAACGTCAGCTACCGGGCTGCGTAGCCGCGGCGGTGACACCGGAGCCATAGGGGATGACACTGATGACAATGAAGAAGATAATACGCCGTTGCTGGAGATTCCTCTCCTCGAAAGGCCCTCCCTTCCTCGTCCTGCCAAAAAGACATCGGTCATTTGGGAAGAAGATGATGACGAAAACTCAGATGCTGCCAAAGCTGCCAAGGCAGTTAAGGCAAAACGTTCTCGCCTCAAACCCATAGACGAGGATGACGATGACTTAGAAAACGGCTTGGATCTGCCAGCACCAGTCACGGTCAGCCTGTCCCTAGCCCGCCCAGCTAAAGCGAAGGGACAAGCAGCACCCAAGTCAACACCAACTCCGGGCGCACCCGGAAGCAGCGGAAAAAATAAGAGACCAGGCCCTTCTCACGATAAAAGTTCTTCAGGTTCCAGCGGGGGACGCGGCAACCGGGGCAAAACAGCCGAAGCTAAGGTAGAACGTCCAGAAAAGCTCCTGCTGAGCAGGCCGATGACCGTTCAAGAATTAGCACTTACTCTGGCTGTTCCCGAAACCGAAATTATTAAGCGGCTGTTCTCTAAAGGAATTGCGGTAAATATTACCGAAACCCTGGACATTCCAGCGGTGAGGATGGTAGCCGAAGAAATGGGCGTAGAGGTGGAAACTCCAGAAAAAGTAGCTCCAGCTATCAAAGTGATCGAGATGCTGGACGAAGCGGATTTGGAATACCTCGAACGCCGTCCGCCAGTAGTAACGATTATGGGACACGTGGATCACGGCAAAACTACCTTGCTCGACTCGATCCGCAAAACCAAGGTGGCTCAGGGAGAAGCTGGGGGAATTACCCAGCACATCGGTGCTTACCACGTGGATGTGGTACACGAAGGCAAGAGCCAGCAGGTGGTATTTTTGGATACGCCCGGTCACGAAGCCTTTACAGCGATGCGGGCTCGGGGAACACGGGTTACGGACATCGCCATCTTGGTGGTGGCGGCGGACGACGGCGTGCGACCCCAGACAATTGAAGCGATCAGCCACGCGAAAGCGGCGAAAGTGCCAATTGTCGTGGCTATCAATAAAGTTGACAAGGAGGGTGCTCAGCCGGAACGGGTGAAGCAAGAGCTTACTGAGTACGGCTTGGTCGCAGATGACTGGGGCGGCGATATCACGATGGTGCCAGTCAGCGCGATCCGAGGCGAAAACCTGGATACGCTGTTGGAAATGATTCTGACAGTCGCGGAAATGGAAGACCTCAACGCCAACCCGCACCGACCGGCTAAGGGTACTGTGATTGAAGCTCACCTCGACAAGGCAAGGGGGCCAGTGGCAACTCTGCTGGTGCAGAACGGCACTCTGCGAGTGGGCGATATTGTGGTCGCAGGCTCGGCTTTGGGCAAGGTGCGCGCCATGATCGATGACCGGGGCGATCGCGTAGAGCAAGCAACTCCATCCTTCGCGGTGGAAGTGCTGGGGCTGCGGGAAGTTCCTCGCGCCGGAGACGAGTTTGATGTCTTCGCAAACGAAAAAGAAGCTGCGGCGATCGCAAGCGGAAGAGCTACCTCCCGACGAGATTCACGCCTGCTGCAAGGCGGCCGGATCAGTCTCAGTGGCTTCTCTCAACAAGCTAAGGAAGGCGTTCTCAAGGAACTCAACTTGATCTTGAAGGCAGATGTCCAAGGCTCCCTCGAAGCAATTGTCGGCGCTCTGACTCAACTTCCTCAAAAAGAAGTTCAACTGCGACTGCTGCTATCTGCTCCTGGGGAAATTACCGAAACGGATATTGACCTCGCTGCAGCCAGTAATGCTGTAATTATCGGGTTCAATACTACTCTCGCCACCGACGCTCGCCTCGCGGCTGACCAAGCAGGGGTAGACGTGCGGGAATACAGCATCATCTACAACCTCTTGGATGACATTCAAGGGGCGATGGAAGGTCTGCTGGAACCCGAATTGGTGGAAGAACCTTTGGGTCAAGTCGAAGTCCGTGCTGTCTTTGCGATCGGTCGCGGGGCTGTGGCTGGATGTATGGTACTCTCTGGCAAAGTCATCCGTAACTGTAAGGTGCGGGTGCGCCGGGGCAACAATGTCGTTTACGAAGGTGTCCTCGACTCCCTAAAACGGATGAAGGAAGATGCCAAGGAAGTCAATTCTGGCTTTGAATGCGGCATTTCCTTGAGCGGGTTTAGCGACTGGGCGGATGGCGATCTTATTGAAGCCTACCGGATGGTTACTAAACGCCGGACTCTCTCTCAATAGTTTTGAGTTGTGAGTGTTGAGTTGGAAGAGAATTTTTGAGCGATCGGCAATTTGGTTGCGATCGCTCGCAACTCTTCTCTTCACTCAATACTCCCAAACTCATCACTCCCAACTTTTGTTTTTAAGTTATAGCAGCAGCAAGAAGCCAGAAGGCAGAAGGTTTTAGTTATCGAGGTGAGAAGGAAGAAGGAAGAAGGAAGAAGGAAGAAGGTTTTAGTTATCTAGGAAAGAATGTAGAAGCAATACAAGCAAAGATGTTAGCAATTAACAACGTCCTAATCGTCTTGGCTGTTGCTGAAAATTCAAAATTTAAAACTAAAATAAGACTTACGCAAAGCAACCGAGTTGCCTCCCACAATGCTCGGTTTGACCGCTAGATATGTACTCTTCACACCGGGTTTCTTGGTTAAGAGTGCGTCCCAGACTATCAAAACTCAAAATTCAAAACTCATAACTCATAATTATTGAAAGTGCGTTCTTTTTGGTCAGATCCTTTTTTGTGGATTCACCTTTCTGGGGCGGCTACACTGCCGATTTTCCTAGGATTGTGCTTGCTGGGACTGGCAGTGGGTTCTCCCCTGCTCCCTGTCTGGTTAGAAATCTTTTTAGTGGCTGTAGCAGGTATTGTTCCTGTGCTGTGGATGCAGTGGTTCCGCCCTTTTTACATTTTTAGTATTTTAGTTGTGGCGGTAAAACCGCAGAATTTAACTTCTGTGCAGCACCGACTTCTGACTCGGTTTAAAACTAAGTTAAATCAAGGAATCGCTCTTTTTGTAGCTGTTTTGCTGGCAGTAATTTTGTGGCAACTCTACCGATGGGCTCCTCTCGCGGCTTCGGTGGCTCCCTTTCCTCCTTCCTGGCGGTGGGCTGGATTGTTGTTGGCAGTTGCTGCTTTTTTAGCTAGCAATTTGTTTTTGCAGGTGTCTGCTAGTGTCATGGCGGTTTTGTTGACGCCGGAATCAGAATTGGCAGCGACAAAGCCTCATGTTTTAGAAAAAATTCGGCAGGATTTTACGATCGCGCCTTGGCAAGTCGATCGACTTTTGCCGGCTTTTGCAGCCGACACAACTGCCGCTGTGGCTGCACCCGCAGAGTCAATTGGGCCAGCATCCGGCATAGGGAATTCGTCAGTCGGCAGTCTTGTCAACCCCAAAACTGCTGACACCAACGGCGTTACATCTCTACCCGAAGAGTGGAGCGAAAAAAAGTGAAATAAAAAATTAAGAGGGGGACAATTGTAGTTTAAGCTACTTTAATTTGTACAGATGTATGCTGTGAAAAAATTAGGTAAGGCCCCTCTTCTGATAGAGATTATTAATAGTCTTAATATTTAATTTTTAATCGCAAGTTGTGGATATTTTATGTTGGCTCTTTGGAGAGAAGAATCTATAATAGAGAGTGTCAAGGTCAGCTTTCAATCCTTACAGGGGATTAAAATAGAGGTATAACAATATGGCGAATTATCTACCGATCGCGCAAGAACCTCAAGCCGCAGAGCCGATCGAGCTGTGCGAAGATTCTGAAATCTGGGGCAGTCTCAAATCCGCGATCGGCGCAAGTTCAGGATTTCAACGGTGGCAGCTAGAACTCAATTTTGAGCGTCAGCAGCAAAATGCCACCATCGATCAGCAGGTTCGTTCCTATCTGCGGGAAACTTTAGAAACTTTGGCTTACTGAATTCGCTAAAACCCAATATTGTCACGGTTTGTGAATTTTACAAGCCAATTCTGCTGGCATCCCCTCCAATATGCTAGGTTAGTGCCGAGAGTGAGTGTCGAGAGTGAGTGTCGAGCACAACTTCGGAGATCAAATTGCAGGGGACAGTATTTCTCGGCGTTGCTGATTTACGGTATGAAAGGCTAAATATGCAAGTCATAGAAACCAGTATCCACAAAGCTTCTGCCTTTTCAACTTATTTTTTTCATACCTTAATTAAGCAACGCCCAGCAAGCCCTATTTAAATTAGTCACTCATCTCCAAATATTTGACTTTCCCAAGCTTTTTAGCTATGGTTGTTTCTCACAAATCATTTAGGATTGCTATACTTCAGGAGCAACTTTTCGTAAACTCTCGAACATCTATCCCGCTCTAGATTTGACAGCGAAGTTATCTGATTTTAGATTTGAGATTTTAGAATTAGGAATGACTGATTCCCGTCTGGTTTGAAGCTTGGCGGGAGTTAGATTTTTTTTTAAACTTGTGTAAAAATTAGGCAAATTTTGCACAAAAAAATGTAACTCCCCTGTAATTGATGCAGGTTCAGAAACATTGTGCGATCGCTCGAAGCAATCAACCATCCTTGACCAAATCCACTACAATCTAGGCAGACGAATCTTGTTCAAAACGTCTTGCAGCCGTTCTGACACGCCGCCCAATTGTTCCGACAAAGCTACAAGTTTGCCGTAAGCTTCAACTAAACGATCGCCCTCAACATAAACTTCTGGAGTAGGATAATTCTTCATCGCTTCCAGCATTGTAATCTCGTTATCATTAGTTGCAGACAGCACCAAGGCAGATCTCAAAGCTTCTCGATTTGCATTCCCAGAAGGAGTGCGAATTACCTGACCTACCTCATCGAGAATTATTTCCCCAACCTTGCTGTTAAGCGTCCGATCCAAAAAGCTTTGACTGACTTTTACTGGTCTTGTCAGACTGTTGCGAACCGCTTCTGGGTCTTTTTTTGCTTTTCCCAGCAACATTTCTAACGCGGGCGACATTTTCCCAGTTTCTGCAAAAATTTCTAATTCGCTGACGGGTAAAGTCATTCGGATCGCACTGTATTTGAGCACTACCTTTTCGGCCGCCGCCGCCCCATTGCTGTAAAATACAATTCCCGCGCCTGCTGCTAAAAATAGTGTCCACCGCCCTTTGAAAAATGATCGACCCATAGTAAAATCTCCCAACATCTTTTTCTACTTCGACTTTGACACATCTTATTAGTTACTGTACAGGCCAAGGTCTTCGGGAAATGCCACATTATTCGATCGCCCCAGCACTTATACCATTTTAGATTTTAGATTTTAGATTTTAGATTGGCGAATGACTGATGACGATCGTGGTTTCGATCGCAAGTCTACAGTTGGATGATTTTTGGGAACTGGTATTACCTATATCGGATGCTAGGCAAAAAACTCGGTTCAGGGCACTTGTACCGGCCTCTCTGTACACGGTGCACACCCTACTGATAACACTCAACCATTCAGTTTTGCGACCACGATTCAACAGTCAACAGTCAACAATCACCGACGGTGCAACCGGAATTGATATGATTCTCTCTCCCAATCTGCCGATCCTAGCAAAATGCCGAACGCCAGCTCTTCTATCAGTGAAGGCTGGCGCTGGGCTTAAATTTATTTTATATATTTAGGGTCTTTATGAAAGCTGACCCCAATTGAACGAATGACAAGCGGTTTATGATTAGGGCCTTTAAATTTGCTGACCCCAATTTAAGCCACAGTCTTATAATTACAGGGATCGCTGGAAAACCACGATTTCATAATAATTTCTTTATATTTATAACTTTTCCTTGCCTCAGATAGATTTTTGTCTCGATTTGTAAATTTTTGTTACTTCGACTTCGGGGATCGGCCCTCGGCGCGCTGCTCCCAGCGAAACAGGAACACCATCAGGGCCACAACTCCGACTTGGAGGGCAAAATTAGGCAAAGCAGAACCAATTTCCCGGCCCGAGGCAATTTTAGCGAGGAAAACCAAGCCGCCGATAAAGCCCGAAGCGCCACAAGCTACGTAAACAAACTGTCGCAGAGGCCGGTAGGGAGTGGCCATTTCTGCGGTTAAACGCTCGTATTGTTGGCGGCTGAGGTTGCGCGGGTTTTTTGGGATGTATGTGCGATCGTCCGAATTTGGAGCTGGCATAGATTTAGAAAATAAGTAAATTAAGATTGGACCACAAAAACCCGATTTATACCAAAAATCCTCTGGCTGAGGTGGCCAATACGGTCGAAAAACCTGGTTTTTGGTACTTTGGGCGCAAGTCGAGTGAATATTAGGCTACAACAAATATGTCACAACTGCCGCCATAAATCACCGCTGAAGCAAAAGCACCACTGTCTGCAAACAGCCGACAAAAACACCCAAAATGCCTCCTAAATTTACAATTCCCTGCAACTCGCTTTTGACAATTCCCTGAATTGCTAACTCCAACTCTTCAGGAGAAGTACCTTTGACTCGATCGACAATCACCTGGTCAATATTCAAAATCGGGATAGCCTGAGCTACAATATTTTCTAAATCCCGCTCTAGATAGCGCTCTAAAACCAAAGCCAGTTCTTGGCTGACAATTCCTAGGGAAGCGCTCATCACCGCTGAAGTTTGCAATCGATTGAGAAGCAACCGCGAAATATTTTCCCAGTCAATAGATTTGCTCAACCCCTCAAGTACGTCTGTACCCCGCTGTTGAACATAGCTGCGAACACTGTCGCGCATAGTTTTTCGCAACTGTCTCACAGTCGAAACCGGTAAATTTTGCATCGACAAATTTTGCAGCCATTCCTGAATGCGCCCGCGAATTCCCAAAGAAATAGTTAACTCTGCTAAGCGCTGATTTGTCGCTTCTCTGTCATCCAGACAAAAAGTCCGCAGCCGAGTTAAAGTGTTTCGCAAACCAAACAAATTTGCTACTACCCAATAAGTACCGCTGGTTTTTTCTCGAAACCCTTCATCGATGATCGAAATATTGCGATCCGTCAAAAAGTCAATTAAAGCCTGCCGCAGCACTTCCGGGGGTATTACTACCTGCAACAACCACTCAGCAAGCTGAGCAGCCTGAGCTTCCGTTAGCTGAATCTCCAGCAAAACTTGATCAAAAATTTGATTTAGCTGAGCTTCTAAAAAATCTTCCCGACGCGCCATAACTTTGAGAATTCGCGGCACAGATTCCCCCAGCAAATCTCGCAAAATGTTAGCGAGAATTTTAGCCGTTTTTTGCTCTGCGTCTGCTTTTACCTGATCCAGCGCCAACTGCAACAGCCAGAGAATTATCGACTGCATCCGCTCGGTTTGCAGGAGGCGGCGCGCTAAGTTTTGCAGTTCCTGTGGCGTCAGCAGCGAACCCATGATTGTGTCGGAAATTCGCTTTGCTAAACGCTCTTGGTTGCGGGGGATCAAGCCTGGAGTGAAAGGCAACTTCCGCCCTTTGATGTAAATAGCTCGATAGGGGCGGAACAGCATTTTGATAGCTATATCGTTAGTGAAATAGCCAATAATTCCTCCCACTACAGGTGGGGCCAACAACAGCCAAATGTCAGACGGATTCATAAATGATTAAAAATAGGGTAAGGTGCACACGGATCGGTGCACCCTATAGTTAGATAGCTGATATAGACTGCAAGCATTTTTAATTTTAAATTGCTTTGCCCAGTACCAATACTCCCATCATAGCTCCGGCAATGGGGTAGTGGGTGGCGGCGGCAAATCCGGCTTGGCGGGCGATCGCGACTTGCTCCTGGCCGATCGGGAATTTTTCTAAACTAGGATTAATGTAGGCATATTCTTGAGTCATGCCAAATTGCTGAGCAATGGGCACTACGAGAGTGTCGAGATAAAACTGCTGAAAGCTCCGCATTAGAGAATTGCTGGGGCGGTGGAGGTCGAGAATAGCTGCTTTGGCACCGGGTTTGAGCACGCGGTGCAATTCCTGAAGACTGCGGGGGATGTCAGTCACGTTACGCAGGCCGTAACCCATTGTGGCGCAGTCGAAGTAATTGTCAGCAAAAGGCAAGTCTAGGGCGTCAGCTTCTACCCAGGAAATGGGACTTGCAGGGGTAAGAAAAGGTCTCGCGCGTTTGGCTGCCACGGCCAATTGTTCGGCGGAAAAATCTACTCCAAATACGCAACCAGTCGGCCCTGCTTGTTTGGCCAGCAACAAAGCTAGATCCCCGCTACCGCAGCACAAGTCTAAACAAGTATTTCCGGGGCCCGCACTGCTCCATTTCACCGCCATTTGCTTCCAAATCCGGTGTTGCCCAAAGCTCAACCAGTCGTTCAATTGGTTGTAAACAGGTGCAATTCGATTAAATATAGTTTTAATTTGTTCGGCGTTATTAGTCATTGGCCATTGGTGGTTGGTGATTTGTAATTGGTGATTTGTAATTGGTGATTTGTAATTGGTAACTGCTAGTTTGTCATCACATAAAAATAATTGATCCGTCCATTCATGTCATGCTGTCGCCAGTCATTAATGCTTTTTATTGTTAGCTATCCGCGAGATTTTGTCTTCTTTAATCCTTCGTTTGCTATTATTTTAAACTCAAGACAGAGAGCCGGCTAATAACTAATGACTGACAACTAATGACTGATGATCCGCCCAAAAACAGGTACAAGCTCCCGACAATCGTCGTGGAGATTCCAAAATTTTAGACTTTTGTTCAAGCTCCAAGATTCACTGCGCTGCAAGTAAATCTCAAATCTCAAATCTCAAATCGACTGACTGATGACTAATGACCCTGAAAACTCGTCAATACCAAAGCAACTTCTTGAGCGGCGAGGTGAACGGTTGTGAGTTCGTCGGGACGCAGGGAACAAGGTTGTTTCCACTGCATGGAAATCAGGGCGATCGATCGACCTTTGTGACTCACCGGGATGCTCAGGTGAGCTTGAATGCCGGATTTCTGATAGTGCGGCAGACTCGCTAGGTTGGTGTCGAGTCCAATATTCACAACACCCTGAATAGTTTGAGAGGTAATTGCTTCTCGAACCAGAGGGTCATCCGCCAGCCAATTTTCCACAGTTGAACCCGTGGTGTGACAGCCTTGGACTGGGATTAAAACATTTCCTTCCACCAGTTGCAAAATGCAAAAGTCCGCCAAAAAATTATCACTTATAGCAGTAGCAATTGGATCTAAACTTGCTTCCAAACTCGGATAATCCACAGCCGTTTGCATGATTGTTGCTAACAGTTGTATTTGATTTTGAGCGCGATCCAATTCCTCAGTCCGCTGCTTGAGAATTTCATAAGTCTCGGCCGCCTTTTGCACCACCATTTTCAGTTCGTTCGGGTCCCAAGGCTTGGTGATATACTTGTAAACCTGTCCTGAGTTAATGGCATCCACCAAGTCTTCAATATCCGTAAAACCAGTCAAGATAATTCTGACCGTATTCGGAAACTGGGGCACGGTTTTGCTCAAAAACTCCGTTCCCTTCATTTCGGGCATCCGCTGGTCGGAAATGATTACGGCGACCTCGCCTTCGATGCCGAGGACTTCCAAGGCGCGAATTCCGCTCTCAGCTTTGAGAACGTTAAAATCTCGTCGGAAAGTGCGGTAGAGTAAATCCAGATTGTCTGGTTCGTCGTCTACTACCAGCATTTTGGGCTTTTTCGGTCTGTGTAGGGTCATGAGCTGGCGTTTAATTTGATCTAGCTCTGAAATGGCATTATCCATAACAATACGATAAACTCCCCTTTGTACATTTAGGCGAGCAACTATTCTTTGACACTCCCCACGCATAGAATGCGGGGGATTCTTCTCTCAAAGGCTCGACTCTAGACCGATATTACTATCGATCCCCGATAGAACGCCTCCAGAAGCAGTTTTACTCACGGGCTGCCCGACCGCAAGGATACCTCTGTCTCTAATTACTTGTGCTGCTGCTGTATCGCGATGAGTGGTGTACCCGCACGAATGACAACTATGGATTCTGACATCCAAGGTTTTCTTACCAGTATGGGTTCCACATTGGGGGCAAATTTGACTCGTATAGTTTTTATCAACACGAGCAAAATACACCCCGCGCTTCCAACACACATGAGACAGAATCGAGAAGAATTGACCATAGGCTGCATCGAGACTATGTTTACCGAACATCCCCTTTGCCCAAGCCTTAAAATTGATATCCTCAATGAATATCATTCCTGCTTGGTCACATAACCTATGAGCTAATTTATAGTGCCAATCCTTTCTGGTATCACTGATTTTTTGATGAATTCTAGCAATCTTTTTCTGGAGAGCAAGCCAATTCTTAGACCCTTTTCTTTGATGCTTTAATCTTCGCTGCAGTGATTTCAACTCGCGGTGAAGTGCCTGAAAAAATCTCGGTCTGTTGACTAATTCTCCATCTGAAGTTGCGAGGTATTTGTCAAGCCCAATATCTACCCCTAATGGATGTCCTGACGGTGGGCGAGCGGGCAGGTTGACTGCTAACTGGTAGGTCAGCATGACAAAATATCCTGATGCCCTTTTAACTACTCTAATTTGCTTGAGTATAAAACCCTCTGGTGTGGGTCTAGACATTTTCATCCTTACCCACCCAATCTTAGGCAGATTAACCTTTCCATTCTCCACTGCTGCATCCTTAACAGCCGGGAAAACAAACGATCGCATCCGTTTTTTGAAGCGAGGAAACCCATGCCCTCTATCCCACATTGCCACAAATGCCGACTCTAAAATTTTTAAAGTTTGCTGCAATACTTGCGAATGAGGGGTCTTTAATTCGGGACAATGCTTCTTAGCTTCTGCCAAACCTTTGCACTGACTAGCATAGGTTGGTCTAGGAGTATCCGGTGAGATAATATACTCACCAACTATCGAACAAGCATTAACAGAAGACTTACGAGAATTCACCCAATCTTTCCGTTCTCGCAAGGCATAGTTATAAACCTGACGACAAACAGACAACCAAATCTCAAATATTTGAACTTGAGATTTGGTTGGACGTAGTTTGTACTCGTGAGTTACTGTTAGCATGATATAATCATATCATGCTTTTAGAAATCAACCAGGATTTTTCTAAGACTGTAGGTAGCCGCCTCCGCTGCCGAGTTCATCCCCACGCCTGAAGTCGGGGGCTTTCCTCTCGTTTTCCGGTAACAATAGTCTCATAACTCACTTACTATTAATCTATCGCTCTGCCGCGACACGAACCTTGCCGGTATCCAATTACACATAACTTAGCCTGAGTTTTTGATTCAATTATGACTGATACACCGCAAGATTCCTCCCCTCCTGCATCTGCATCCTCCACAAATGCTGTGGATGCTGAAAAGTTAATTCGATCGCTCCGCCGAAAAGAAGGCACTTGGGTAGAGTGGGGACAGGCCTGCACTGCACTGCTAAAAGCTGGCTACAACTCTCAAAGGATTTTTGAAGAAACTGGTTTTGAGCCAATTCAGCAAAATCAAGTAAGCGTCGCAGCCCAAGTCTACACCAGCATGGTAAATGCTGGGGCTTCAGAGGAAGTTCGATCGCACTTTTTGGGCAAAGGTAGCGATATCTTATACGAGTTTCGGATTCTCTCTCAAGTAGAGCGGGCAGGGGCGGCAGCTTTGATGCTAACCCACAATTTGGATGTTGACGATGCTCGCCAAGTTGCTAAAGCGATCAAGGAGTTTTCGCACTTCGGGAGTCTCCCCCAAGGGTTCACAGACACTCCCGGCGATGCTATGGCTTACCAATGCTGGCAATTGGCGAGACAGAAAAGCGATTTGCAAGAGCGATCGCGCTTAATTGCTCGCGGTTTAAAATTAGCTAGCAGCCAAACCGCTAGGGCGCAAATCGAGCAGTTGCTCGTCGATTTTACCGTAGTTTCCAGACGGGAAGCGCCCCGCTTGCCCGTCTACCGGCTGGATACCGAAGAACAATTGCCGCGCGTTGTCCCGGTTGTGGGCAAATTGCCGCTTTCTACGACAGATTTGCTGGCAGTGCCTTTGCCGGAGGAAATCGAGCCGTTCAGAATGGTAAAATTTTCCGGAGCCGGAGCTTGGGTGGCGATTCCCGGATGGCAGGTAATTTTGAACGCTGAAGATCCGGTGGCTGTTTTGGACATGAGCGATAAATTGCCGGTACCGCTGCAAGGCAAAGTTGAAGAAGTTTTGATTATTGCCGATCGAGCCCAAAGACAGTGGGATGCTGAGAGTTATTTCCTAGCCGATAACGCTGGCAATTTAGAATTGTACTGGTTTGAACAATCCCCGGATATTCCTATTTTGGGGCGAGTTGTTCTGGTGATGCGTCCCAAAAAGATTGTGGATGAAGACTATACCAAAGATGGATGGCAAATTGATGATTAGTCAGTTGTTAGTTGACTGTTGACTGTTGTCAGTTGTTAGTTGTTAGTTGTTAGTTGTTACTTGTCAGTTGTTGTTGGTTTTAAGAACGGGTTCTCCGGTCGTTCCAAAATACATAAATTTTATGTGGGTGGAATGACTAATGACTAATGACTAATCACTAATGACTAATGACTAATCACTACTGAGGCGGTTTTGGTTCTTGAATTTGCGGAACAGAATGCTGTTTCTTAAACCGATTAAAGCCGTAAACCGCAGCCGCAATTAACAGCAAATAAGGACTGTAAGCCAACAGCCAAATACCCAAAGCAAACAAACCGAGCGTCAATTCGCCCACAGAATGAGTCGCTTTCCCCCAAGTTTCCTGTACCCGCAACCCTAGAGAAGGTTCGGCAGTTTGTTGAGCCGATACTGCTGCTTCTAGAGTTAAGCTAATAGTCGAATAGGCTACTTGATTTCGCAAACTTTTTAACTGAGCGTCAATGCGTTCGATCGACTCCCGAATATTGCTCAACTCTTGAGAAACTTTGAGCACATCGCCGACAGAACCCGATCGCTCCATAATTTTTAACACCATTTCCTCGGATTTGCGGAGGTTCCGCAGCCTAGCCTCGTTGTCAACTAATTGATCGGTAACATCCTCAGCCGTCAGAGAACGGTTCTCTACTGTTCCGAGTTTGGCCAAAGCGTCTAAAGTCGTTTCTAACCGTTCTTGAGGCACGCGAATTTCGACAGACGCGGTTTGGCGGACACTCGAATCCGGCGGCTTCTGATTTTGGAAACCCAAGATATCGCCTTGGTTTTTTTCGACAATATTAGTAACAGATTTAGTGCTGGCGTCAATAGATTTAACAACTACACTGAGTTGGGCTTTTTTAATCAGTTGGGGACGGGTTGCGGGAGTTTCTGCTGCTTTTTTTGATGCACCAGAAGTTTTTGACCTTTGGGCTGCTGACTCCGGTGCTGGTGCCGATTGTGGAGCCGATGCGGCAACTTGGTTTTCTGGGCTGCTGGATGTAGCTCCACCGCAGCTAGGCAAAGCAATGGCTGAAGATAAAGTTAAGAATACCGCCACAGCAAAACGAGTTGTGCTGTTGGTGGCTGGGTTTGGGTTTGGCTGGTGCGGGGGCAGGGCGGTTTCATTCTTGGTAGGGGCCGCGCCCCCGTGCCGGCCCTTTTGGCCTGAAACCCCCATGCGCTGGTTGGTGGCGGGGGTAGGCACGGGGGCACTACCCCTACAAAAACCTCGTTTTTGGTGAGAATGAAACAGCCCTGGGTGCGGGGGGGAATTGATTTTGAGGTGAGTTTTCATTTGGGTGACTCCTCTAAAAAAGGCTTGGGTATTGAATTTTATGCTGGTTTTAATTTAAGCTCGAATAGATCGTGTTAGTTTAGCCGATACCGAAATGGAAACGGTAGAGGTTGCAGATTTTTTTATTTTTAACCGCAGATGAACGCAGATAAATGCGGATGTAATAATGACTGATGAATTTGATTCTGATTTTATACGATCGACAACCCAGATCGATCGCCCTGGCAACATTTCCTCTGGGTTTGACTCTGCGGCAGCTTTGCGAGAACAAGCTTGCCTTAAAATTCGCGAAAGCTTGCGTGCGGGGCAGCAGGACATGGCGGACTGGCAAGGCGGCCCCCTTGCTGTTTCGGCGGTTCCGGGGGCCGGGAAGTCTACGGGAATGGCTGCTGCGTCGGCAATTGCGATCGCCCGCAACCAGCTTCACAGCCGCCGCCAGTTAATTGTCGTGACATTTACGCGATCGGCTGCTGCTAATATTAAAACTAAAATTCGGGAAAGATTGGCCCAATTGTCTTTATCTCAAGGCGGTTTTGCCGTGCACACTTTGCACGGTTTAGCTTTGAATATTGCGATGCGCCATCCTGATTTGTCAGGTTTAAATTTAGAAAATTCAACCTTAGTTACTCCCACTCAAAGTCACCGATTAATTCGTACCTGTGTAGAACTTTGGATTGCTGAAAATCCCCGCAGATATCAAGTTTTGTTGGAAGGACAGCAATTCGATGGAGAGGAAACGGAGAGGCTGCGGCGACAATCGGTTTTGCGGACGGAAATTTTGCCGCAGGTAGCTAAAACTGTGATTCACGAGGCGAAATCTTCTGGTTTGTTTCCCGAACAGTTGTTAGAAATGAATGCTCTTGATACTGGGGACGGTTATGAGATTTTAGCTGTAGCTGGGGGTTTATATCAAAAATATCAGGCTTTGTTGAGGAGTCGGGAATTTATAGATTACGACGAGATGATTTTAGCAGCTTTGCGGGTGTTGGAAAATCCGAGGGCGAGGGCGATCGAGCAAAAGCAAGTATTTGCCGTTTTTGAGGACGAAGCCCAAGATTCGACACCTTTGCAAACTCGGCTTTTGAAAACATTGGCGAGCGATCCAGAGCCTGCTAAATCACCTCCCAATTTTATCAGAGTTGGCGACCCAAATCAAGCTATTAATTCTACTTTTACTCCCGCCGACCCGATTTATTTTAACAAATTTTGTGATGAGTGCGAAGTAGAGAATAAGTTAGCGACAATGGACGGTGCAGGCCGCAGCACCCAAGTAATTATCGATGCGGCTAACTTTATGTTGCAATGGGTAAATGGCTCGGAATTAGCAAAAAATGAAAAGCCTTTTCGCGACCAAACTATTAAGCCCGTACCCAGCACTGACCCGCAGCAAAATGCAAATCCGGCTCCCATTGGTCGAGGCTTAGAATTGCATACTCCCCGTGATATTTACCATACAGTTGAGTTAATTGGCAAGCGGGTCATTGAGTTAGTAGAAGAATTTTTACCAGCCGAGTTTGAATTTGGAATACAGGGCAAAAGTATCGAATCAGGCGGTGAAGCTAGCGATGGGGAAAATAGTGCAAAATTGCCCTTAGAAAATCTGAAATCGATGGCTATTTTGGTGCGGGAAAACAAACAAGGTAAGTTTATCAAAGAAGTGCTAGAAAATCCTCAAAAACACGGATTAAGCTTTGATTTGCGTAAATATGGGATTAAAATTGAGGATGTGGGAGAACGCGACAGACATTCTCAAGTACCTTGGGAAATCTTAACACTCCTGCAATTTCTCGATCGCCCGCACTCTCCAGACTACCTGAAAGCAGCCTTAAAGATTTTGAGCGATCGGCAACTCATCCCCAAACAAGACTACAATGCTTTTGCTACCAGCCCCGAACAATTCCTTTACCCAGGCCCGCTAGACCCGCAGCAGTCAGACCCGGTTCGCAAATGCCGCTATTTTTGCTGCGGTTTGCTGCAAGCTAGCTTAGAACTGCCACCCTACCAAATCATTTCCTTCTTAGCCTTAGCGCTGCAATACGACCAAACAGAATTAGCCACCGCCGACAAATTAGCAGAACGAGTAGCAATCCAAACAGCCGGCAACAATTCAATGCGGAATATTTTGGGCGTACTTAGCGAAATTGTCAGTTCCGAAAGATTTGAACCTGTGGATGCAGACGACAAAATAGAAGAACGCTATACCAGCAAAGGTCAACTAACAATTATTACCATGCACAAAGCTAAAGGATTAGATTGGGATTGCGTATTTTTGCCATTTCTGCACGAACAAACCATCCCCGGAAATTTGCGAGTTTTGCCGCAAGCCCGATTTTTAGGAGATTTCACTTTAGCAGAGGTAGCGAGAGCACAAATTAGAGCAAGTTTGCACGAAAAATATCCTTTACCAAATCTAGGCGAAGCCTGGGAACAAGCAGGTTATTTGAAAACAGCAGAAGAGTTTCGACTGCTGTATGTGGCGATGACGCGAGCAAAAAGTTTGTTGTGGATGGCGGCGGAGAAAAAAGGGCCTTTTACGTGGAACAAACCAGAGAATTTACAGGAGCAAAAACCTTGTCCGGTAATGCCTGTTTTGAAGCAGAGATTTCCGAGTAATGCTATATAAAAGAAGTCAGAATTATATCATGTCCGGTCGATTACCCCAAATCAGGTAGGGGCGGGTTCACCTGCCAATATCTGCCAATAATTAACAATCTCAAAAACCCGCCCTGCCGGGATATTATGGTCAATCTATCGGACATGATATTAAGGATCGCGAATTAAATAACTTACACTTTTAATTGTTATTGTGGGATGGGCGTC
>NZ_JAUBTU010000082.1:0-31084 GCF_036705085.1 Microcoleus sp. B6-A1 | reverse complement strand
TTAGACTAAAAAAAGCTTTATGGCTTTGATTTTTGAAAAATACCAGTAAGATAATCACATCTGCGGAATGTGGGATTTTAGATTGAAGCATTGACTTGCGCGAGAGAAATACGTTCGGCAAGTTTCATCGGATACAGGTTTTTTATTTCACCGGTCCTGAGTCTGCTTTCGGAATGAATCGGGGAGCTTGTATCCTGGATGCTTTCGGTCAGAAGAGCGTTATTTCTTAAGAATCGAAGAGCTAAGCTGTCACGCATTTAAATTGCATATTCAGGGCGGGCTAGACGGCCCAACCCCTACTCCCCACAAGAATTAGATTGTTTTTTGACATTCTATTTAAATGCACAACAGCTTAGGATCTATCGAAAATCGAAAATCGAAAATCGTATTACCGTCTCGCGATTCTCACACCTTCTCTAAAATGCGCGATGGTCGCAATTACCGCTATAGAAAAGTAAAATATTCTAATCAGCCAAAAACAAACCCGCATTGACCAAGAAACAATAGTCGGAGCAATACCTGTTAACTGTACAAATCTGGAATTAACTTTTTTTTCAAAGCTGTCGAGGTCTTTCATCT
Source organism: Microcoleus sp. B6-A1 (assembly GCF_036705085.1). Taxonomy (NCBI): domain Bacteria; kingdom Bacillati; phylum Cyanobacteriota; class Cyanophyceae; order Oscillatoriales; family Microcoleaceae; genus Microcoleus; species Microcoleus sp. B6-A1. Next base: position 30,505 of record NZ_JAUBTU010000082.1, on the reverse strand, counting down.
CAGATTGTTTCGTCGGAATAACCGGAAACTGACCAGTATATACGTAATAACCGATAAAACCTGGCACTCCTACTTTTCTATTCAAAAATGAGTTAGTTAATGTTGCAGTTTCCGGAGGCGATAATTTATCAGATTCTCCTACTTTTACCAGCCAAGAATTATATCTGATGGCTGGCGTAATCATAAACACTAAGGGAACTATAACTATCAAGAAAGCTGCACTAACTTTGCGACCGTATTTAGGGGGTAGAAGATTTGTCGCCACACCCACTCCCATACCGATAAATGCAAATATCAATATATTTAACAGTTCAATAATTTCGATGCCCCTCAACAAATCACCGATAATCAGAATTGTATATAATAATTTGTCAGCTAGTAGCAGAGCCGCCCACTTTATCAGCATTGAAACGCCTACAATAGTAGCTACAATCGCCACATACCCGATGCCACCTAGAACGTACAGTAAAATCGAACCGGCTTGTTTGAATGATTGCATGGAATTATTCACTCTTGTGAAAGTTTAGGAGTCTGATTGACAAAAAAATTGAAAATTTTAGAGCAATCTGGAGTTCCAAATTTGACTTTTAAAATTGATTAGCTTGACCTCTTGAAATCAATCTAAAATCTACAATCTACAATCGATCGACAAGTTCCCGCGCGGCCGCTTTGGTGACTTGTGCGATCCGTTCCTTCACAACATCCTCTTCGATCGCCCTGTGGTCTGTTTCTTGTTCGCGATCGATCCCCAACCATAAAAGATACTCGATATTACCGGCCGGGCCAAGTAAAGGCGACCACGTTAAGCCGCGTTGCTGCCATCCTAAAGCTGTGGCTGCCTTCCACACTTGAAAAATCGCATCAGCTTGAGTTGCGGAGTCTCGCACTACGCCTTTTTTCCCGACTCTCTCGCGCCCTACCTCAAACTGCGGTTTTACCAGCAACACTGCTTCTCGCGGTGGTATCAACAATTCCCACAGCGCCGGTAAAATCTTATCCAGGGAAATAAACGACACATCTACTACCGCCAAATCTGCATAAACCCCTATTGGCAAAGAATCTTGCTCCCCCCCTTGACAAGGGGGGGCTGGGGGGGGTGACTCCCCATAAAGCTCAGTAGCAGTCATGTACCGCAAATTGGTGCGTTCTTTCAAAATTACCCTTGGATCGTTACGCAAGCCCCAATCTGCTTGACCGTAGCCAACGTCTACGCCGTACACTAGGGCCGCGCCGGCTTGCAGCAAACAGTCGGTAAAACCGCCTGTGGAAATGCCGCCGTCGAGACAAATTCTGCCTGCAACGGGAATCGCAAAAACTTCTAAAGCTTTGGCTAATTTGTCACCGCCTCTGGAAACATAGCGCGATCGCTCTTTTATCTGAATTTTTGCTGCAATGTCAACCTCAGTGCCCGGTTTGTCAACTACCTGCTGGTTGATAGAGACTTTTCCAGTCCGAATCAAGGCCTGAGCTTGCTGTCTGGAACTGCACAAATCTAGGCTGACCAATAAAGTGTCTAGTCGCTGTTTAGCCAAGGTTTTTAATCTGTACGGATAGGGTTAAGAACAGTACCAGATTAGCACTTACGCACAAGCCCCACTGCTAATTTTTGGCGATTATTTTGGTTTTGCGATTGTCGCGGGGCGATCGCCCCACCTCACATGATGTGACTGGGATCGCTCTGAGTGTGTAGTTTTATCACAGATAAACATCCGTAGAATCACACAATAATTTTTGCGACTAGCGGATGATTTATATGCAGCTAAAAGCACTACAAATACCATCAGGACGATCGACAATGAAAACAATTAACTTTCCTATCAGAAATTCGGGCAATTGTCAAGACAATCCCCTCGCCTTCGTCAGCGGTGACATCATCCACATTCTTTACCCCAATGGCGAAGTAGAAGCAACAACCACCGCACAAATCGATCGGCGCCAAACCAAAAATCCCCTAGACAAATGCCTCGTCTGGGGATGTGTTGACGATTTTTAGCACCCGTTTCAAACAAGAATGCAATTATAGGGAAGCTCCAAACCCTTAAATCATCAGTCATTCCCAATTATTCAAATTTTTAATCTATAATTTTTAATCTATAATTTTTAATCTGAAATCTTTAATCTAAAATTTTCTAACCCATAAAAAAAGATCGCTTGGAGGCTGTGAGGCCAAAAAAAGCGATCGATCCAACTGCTGCTAACTGCAAGCCACAAGTGCAATTTGCTGCTAAAAGAACTAGCAAATTGACTTAAATATCTTGTTCGCTCAATTCGCGAATCATGTAATCAAAAGGCTGATCCAAAAAAGGCCCCACAGACAAGCCAGCAGCTTCCACCTGAGCCTTAACCATCTCCTTCATAATGCTAATCCCCATCACCGTCGGGCCAATGGGAACGCTTAGAGAATTGTAAGTTTCTCGCAAACCTTGCAGCACGCGCTCGTCGAGCACGTCGGTACTTCCAGCTACCAGGGCGTAAGTAGCATAGCGCAAGTAGTAGTCCATATCCCGCAGACAAGCCGCGTAGCGACGAGTCGTGTAGGCATTTCCCCCGGGACGGATCAGTTCTGGCTGTTCAGCAAATAGCTGGATACCAGCTTGCTTGACAATTGCCGCAGCATTGCTGTTAATCGCAGCCGCCGCCTGTACCCGTGCCGTGCCCGTTGCAAAATAAGATTTCAACCGATCGATACCATCTCGGTCTAAATACCTACCAGCAACATCATAATTTTCAATCAGGCTCGTCACTGCATCGCGCATAAGTTTCTCTCCCAAAAATCTTTATCAATACTTTGCTATCTGAGACAGACCGCCTATTGTAGACTACTACAAATCGGCGTTTGATTAAGATTTGAGATAGGATTTTCACCAAGGGTAGTCTATCTGCGGCAAACTGTCGTAAAATTCAGCCGTTTGCCTTGTATCTTCAGCCGACAAATAATCCACAGGGCAAGAATCTCGAACTGCCCGACCGCACTGGGCCGCTATTTCAAAATTTTGTAGCCATAGATACAAAATAGTGGATACTGAAGGCCTACGATCGCCCACACAGTCTGAAATCGGCCGATCGCCAAGACACAACCAATATCAGGAGTAAGTCATGTTCCAGACACCCCAAGAAGCCTTAAACTACATACAAGAAAATAAGATCCAGATCGTTGACCTCAAATTCATCGATATGCCGGGGATCTGGCAGCACCTTTCCCTGTACCACGACCAAATCGACGAAACCGCATTCACAGACGGCGTACCCTTCGACGGTTCCAGCATTAGGGGCTGGAAAGCCATCAACGAATCAGACATGACGATGGTCATCGATCCGACCACCGCTTGGATGGACCCGTTCATGGCAGAACCTACCATCAGCTTCATTTGCAGCATCAAAGAACCTCGCACCGGCCAACCGTACAGTCGCTGTCCTCGCACCATTGCCCAAAAAGCCATAGACTACTTGCTTTCGACCGGTCTCGGCGATACAGCATTCTTTGGCCCGGAAGCAGAATTCTTTATTTTTGACGACGTTCGCTTCGACCAAACCCAAAATTCCGGCTACTATTACGTAGATTCGATCGAAGGTCGTTGGAATTCCGGCAAAGAAGAAGCAGGCGGCAACCTCGGTTACAAACCGCGTTACAAAGAAGGTTATTTCCCAGTAGCACCAACCGATACCTCTCAAGACATGAGAACGGAAATGCTGCTGACAATGGCAAAATGCGGCGTACCCATCGAAAAGCACCACCACGAAGTCGCCACCGGCGGTCAATGCGAACTCGGCTTCCGCTTTGATACTTTGGTAAAAGCCGCCGACTACTTACTGACTTACAAATACGTAATCAAAAACGTCGGCAAAAAATACGGCAAAACCATCACCTTCATGCCCAAACCGCTATTTAACGACAACGGTTCCGGGATGCACGTTCACCAGTCGATTTGGAAAGACGGCCAACCTCTATTTGCAGGCGATCAATATGCTGGTTTCAGTCAAATGGGACTGCATTACATCGGCGGAATTCTCAAGCACGCCCCGGCACTTTTGGCACTCACCAATCCCACAACAAATTCCTACAAGCGCTTAGTTCCTGGTTTTGAAGCGCCTGTAAACTTAGCTTACTCTCAAGGAAATCGATCGGCATCAGTGCGGATTCCGTTGTCGGGAACCAACCCCAAAGCCAAGCGGTTAGAATTCCGCTGTCCCGATGCCACATCCAACCCCTATTTAGCATTTGCAGCCATGCTGTGTGCCGGCATAGACGGCATCAAGAATCAAATCGATCCGGGCGAACCTTTGGACGTGGATATCTACGACCTTTCCCCTGAAGAATTGAGCAAGATTCCTTCGACTCCCGGTTCCTTGGAAGGCGCTTTAGAAGCTTTAGAAAAAGACCACAGTTTCTTAACTGAAACCGGCGTATTTACCGAAGACTTCATCCAAACTTGGATTTCCTACAAACTCGATAATGAAGTCAACCCAATGCGGCTGCGTCCTCACCCCTACGAGTTTGCTCTCTACTACGACTGTTAGAAAATTAATAATTGAAAATTAAAAGTTAAAACTGGTAATTATACCATTTTTAACGGTGATTTTTAATTAATAAGAACGCCGCCCTTAAAAGCGGCGTTCTTTTTGAGTTTAGAACTTCTGGATCAGCGCCCAGACTCTCCCGTTACCCGACACTATCTGGGCAACGCTGTTAGTAGTAGGGCCCATTGTAGCCTCAGAGACATCCTCTACAGCCCATTTATTTGCTTTCTCATCAACAATAAACAAATCGTCAGCGGTAGTGCCTTCCTGAACCCGATATATCTTATTCAAAATGAAACGCTGTCGCGCCTCAGCTTGTGGTATGCCCGTAACTTCATCAGGATCGATAGAGAGGGCACTGCCTTCTTTTAATGTACCTTTCGAGTTGCTTAAATTGCGATCGTCCCTTTGAGCAACCCGCACGCCGTGAAGCTGCAAACCAGGCTCATTCTCAGAGATATTTGAGATAGCAGCTAGGACCCCACTTTTTCCTAAACCGAGAACCGCTGCACTAATAGTAAAAATTAGCAAAAACTTGAAATGATTCACCGTATTTATGCTCCTTTGTTTGTGAGATTCTGCACTCATTCTAAATTAGCAATTAGCAATTACCAATGACCCAATGATGTCCGATATTTTTGTGATGATCCGCAATCAGAGTAACGTCGCCATGACTTCAGTTGACGGCATTGCGTTTGTCACTTTACTGACTCAAGAAGGACGAGTGCTGGCCGAGGAGACAGTTGACCTGTTTGAGGCCGATGTGAATTTTGATAACCTGAAGCCGGGAAAATATACTGTAGTTGTCAGGCACGAAGGCGTTGAACCTCGATCGGCAACCTGTAGTGTTACAATCACCGATGAAGATAAAGTAATCATGCTGACATTTGTTTACTTGGAGCTACAACGGGTGCTGCTCCGCATTCAAACTTCAACCGAAGAAAGACTATGACCGTGAAAGTTACTCCGCCAAATTCAATTAAAATGTTTCGTTATCGAGTACATTTCTTGGCAAAAGACCTGTGGAGGGAAAAAAACCCGGTTTGTCGGATGAATCTGGCTTTACAGTTAGCCGATGTGGCGACAACTTTGGCTAGGTTAGAAGTAGAAGAGGCGCGAAAATTTCAACAAGAGTCTGCTAGTGTTGAGGCTTCAGACTCGACGGAACCTGAAGAGTTTTGAGTGCGTGAGATTGCTTTCTGCGATCCGCGCCACCCTTGCGTGATAGCAGTTTAAAAAAATAATCTAACTGTATAAAAGCTCCCAACCCTGATAGTCATCAGTCATTTTTAATCTAAAATCTAACATCTAAAATGGTATGGCTCGCAACTCCAAATTATTTTCGTTGGTTGAGCTAGTAAAAAAATTGTCTGTATAAAACTGAATATCCGTGCTAAACAATAACTTTCTGCCTTGCGAGTGAATTAGGAAGCCCAAAAACTGCGTTACACTTATATAGGTATCTTTACAAAACAACATAAAACCATGACTGTTGCCTATCCCCGCAAGCTTCGCAACGCAATGGGAGCGCGCGAAATTTTAGCTAATGTAGTGCGCGATCGCGAAATTCACCTGATCACCCTCAACCGCTACCGCTACAGCGAACAGCGCAGTTGCAAAGACCTCACCGAGGTGATCGAACAGCTAAACGGGGAACCAGCCGAACTCGTGCGCGACCTCTCCCGGCACATTTCCGACGAAGCGCGACACGCTATGTGGCTCACCGACTTGCTGGTAGACCTCGGCCAAAATGTGGGAACGCCGCCGGGAGTCTCCTACATTGACGAATTTGAAAGGTTGTATGACAGCGAACAACAAGACCCCACCACAAACCGCGAAGACTTCGTAATTTCTTCCCTCGCCGCGATTAACGTCACCGAGAAGCGGGGCTGCGAATACTTCTCAGCGCACATCCACGCCCTCAAACAGGCTCCCCAAACCGCAGAAAACGTCAAAATCCGCGAAACAATCGAAAAGATTTTTCCCGAAGAAGCTGGTCACGTCCGCTGGGGCAACCGCTGGCTGGCCCAAATCGCCGACAAAAGCCCGGAACACCGCCAAAAGGTGGAACAGGCAAAGCGCAAGTATGTGGCGATCGAACAAGCAGCATTTGAATCGGGAATGGATATCATGCTGGGGGCCGAACTCCGTCGCGTCACCCGCCTCGTGGATATTGCCAACACCATGCCGATGTGGGAACGCCCGCAATACCTGATGGAACGCTTGCCCAGAACCCTCCTGGCCCCGGATCTGCAAATGACCAGAGTCGATGTAGCTCAGCGCGCCTGGAACCGCGACCCCCAGGCATTTGTGGAGAAATTGGTGCCGATGTTCCTCAACGGCTTGAATAACATTGAGAAGAAGGCGGCGGCGACTAAGCCCAAGGCTTAAAAACGATCGCGCACCTGCTTGAAACCGCTTTGCCAGTCAAACTTGCGTCTGCCTCCGCAAACAAGCGAGATATACTGGTTCCTTGGCATAGCCTCGGAACCAGTTATTTAAAATCATAATTTTAAGCTTTAGCCAGTAAACTGATTATTGGAATAGTTTTCCATCTAAATATAATTATGACTACCAGCGAGCCGAACATACAAACAGCTTCCGCAGAAAGCCTATCGAGTGAAAGCGCGATCGCCTCCGAGCAGGTCGAAAAAGCCACAGCCGTCACCTATGCAGAAGAAATTGAAACTGTCATCGCCAGCATGGCTGTAGACCAAAAAGTGATGGTCGGTCAAAATGAAGCTGGCGGACATCTTTGGAAGTTTAAGTACGGCAGTGTTGAAGTGTTCGTGCAACTCACCGGCGACACCGAAGATGATACTTTGACTGTTTGGGCTTTTGTACTGCAGTTGCCGGCGAAGAATGAAGCTCAATTAATGCGGAAACTTCTAGAAATGAATTGGCTGTCTACTTTGGAATCTCATTTTGCGATTGTTGACAATCAAGTTGCGGTAATATCTACTCGGACGATCGCCGAAATCTCGGCCGGGGAAATTTCTCGGGTTATTACTATTGTCGCCACGATCGCCGATGACAACGATGACCTGCTGCAAGCAGAATTCGGTCAGTAGTCATTAGTTAACAGTTAACAGTCAACAGTCAACAGTCAACAGTTAACAGTTAACTAATATGCAGGCCCTGCGATCCAAGCAATAGTGATTCCCAGCCCCAAACCTACAAGCACTTGAAAAGGAGTGTGTCCTAGCAACTCTTTCAGGCGAGCCTCATTAAGGTTGTGATCTTCCTCAAAAAACTCATCAATAATTTGGTTGAGGATGCGAGCTTGCTTGCCTGCTGCTTGGCGAACGCCTGCAGCGTCGTACATGACAATAATTGCAAAGATCGCAGCGATCGCAAAGTCTGGACTTTCCCATCCCATCGTTTGTCCCACTCCAGCAGCCAAAGCGCCCACAAAAGACGAGTGAGCGCTGGGCATTCCCCCCGTTGTTACCAAATACCGAAGATTAAACTTGCGATTTTTGACCAACTCGATCGGCAACTTCATGATCTGAGCCGCCAGACAAGCAAGCAAAGCAACCACGAGTACATGATTGTTTAAGATGCCGCTGCAAATTTCCTGCATAGTGTTTAGTATTTCTAGTTACTGCGGCTGGTAATAAAATCGGCGATCGCCAGCAGCGGTAGAGCTTTGCTCCCAAACACTGCCAATTGAGCCTTAGCATCAGCAACAAGCTGCGAAGCTTGGCGCCGAGACTCCTCAATTCCCCACAAACTCGGATAAGTGACTTTTCCTGCTTGAACATCTTTGCCAGCAGTTTTGCCCAGTTCTTCTTGAGTAGCAGTAATATCCAGAATGTCGTCAATGATCTGGAAAGCCAGCCCAATATTTTGAGCGAAACGAGACAGCCGCTGCAAATCTGCTGCTGAGGCCCCAGCCAGAATCGCCCCACAAACTACGCAGGCCTCTAACAGCGCCCCTGTTTTGTGAGCATGAATGTAATTCAAAGTTTCCAGAGAAACATCTGTCTTTCCTTCGGATTCCAAGTCAACCACCTGACCGCCTACGAGTCCAGCAGCACCCGATGCCCGCGCCAAATGGGCGATCGTCTGCAACACCTGCTGGGGGGGTACGTTCTCAGTTTTAGTAGCGATAAATTCAAAAGCATAGGTCAACAAACCATCGCCAGCCAAAATGGCAATATCCTCGCCGTAGACTTTGTGGTTCGTCAGTTTGCCACGCCGGTAGTCGTCATTGTCCATTGCCGGCAAATCGTCGTGAATCAGCGACATCGTGTGGATCATTTCCAAAGCGCAAGCTGTCGGAATTGCCATAGATGTAGTGCCGCCGGCCAGTTCGCAGCTAGCGAGACACAGGATCGGACGCAGGCGCTTGCCCCCCGCTAGCAGCGAGTAGCGCATTGCTTCGTAGATTTTCTCTGGGTAGATGACCGGCAGTGCACTGTCGAGAGCTACCTCGATCGCCTCTTTTCGATTGACTAGATAAGTAGATAGGTCGAAAGAGGATTCCGGTTGGGACGAACCCATTTCTGTTGCCAATACCATCCCTTGCTCTCTTGTACTGAATAGTTATGTGGGATATTCTGAGCCGTTCGGGTCGCATCGTGCCGACTTTTACGGCGGTACTTGCTCGAACTCCGAGCATCAATTAATCATTCTACGGGTGTTGTTGCACAGAAAATCTTTGAGTTTTGATAACTTTGTCAAATTACCAGTCAATCTAAAATTTACAATCTCAAATCTCAAATCTCAAATCCGCTGCTGCTGTCTGGCGACTTCCAAAAACCGCTGCACCGCCGCCGTTGGATCGCTTCGCCAAATCAGAGCGATTGCCACAATACAGGTTGATTCTGGTAACGCTTTGTAAACAACCCCGCTGCGCTGGAAATTTTGCATCGACGCCGGGACGATCGCCACTCCCATCTCGGCGGCTACCAGACTCACAATGGTTTGCATTTGAATTGCTTCTTGAGCTGCGCGAGGGCTAAAACCTGCTTGTTGACAAAGACTGACGATCGCATCGTACAATCCCGGAGCCTGGGAACGCGGAAACAAAATGAACGGTTCCGTGGAAAGTTCGCGTAATTCAAGATGCGTGCGATCGGCCGCCGGATGCGTTTCTGGCAGTGCGACGATCAGCGGTTCTCGAAAAACGATTTCAGAATTTATCCCCTCTTCCTCAACCGGAGGACGCACGAAGCCGATATCAATTTGCCCGAACCGCAGCCGCTGCAACTGTTCGTTTGTCGTCTGTTCGTGCAGTTCGAGCTTAACGGCGGGACACCGAGTGCGAAAGGCCTGCAAAATCGCTGGAACCACGTTGTGTGCGGCAGAACTCACAAAGCCGATCGTCAGTTGGCCGAGTTCGCCCCGACTGGTTTGTCTGCCGAGTTGAATTGCTCGATCGACTTGCTGCAGAATTTTCCCGGCCTCCTCGAAAAAAACCTGTCCCGCTGCCGTTAACTGCACCGTCCGCTTGGTGCGGCGAAACAGTTGAAACCCCAACTCTGCCTCTAAATGCTGGATTTGTTGGCTCAGCGGAGGTTGGGCAATATGCAGTTTTTCGGCTGCACGAGTGAAATTCAGTTCCTCTGCAACTGCAATGAAATAACGCAAATGCCGAAGTTCCATAAGTCCCAATGATTGATATTTTAAAAGTCTAAGTTGTTAGTTAAACATATATTGGACATTGATGATGATATTTCATACAGTGATTAATAGGCGAAGTGGAGAATTAAACAATGGCTAATTTGGATATCAAAATTAAAGAAGCAGAGCTGGCAGATTTGGAATTAATCGTGGATTTTATTTCGCAAAAAAGCGAGTTTGATGGCTCTAAAAATTTGTTGGCAGCAACAGCAGAAAAATTGCAGCAAACGTTGTTTTGCCAGTCTCCGCTAGTGCGGGTTTTGTTGGCGGAAATTGCGGGAAAAGCGGTAGGATTTGCTATGTTTTATTCCTCCTATTCAAGTTTATTGACGCAGCCGTGTCTTTGGCTTGATGATTTATTTGTGGAAGCTCCTCTGCGCGGTATGGGAGTCGGTACAGCGCTGTTAAAGTCTTTGGCAAAAATTGCTGAGTCAACAAATTGCGGGCGTATGGAATGGACTGTTAATACTGGCAATGCGCCGGGAATAGCTTTTTATGAAAAGCAAGGAGCGCGGATTTTGGAAAATATTAGGGTTTGCCGTATTGATGGCGATGGAATTGGTCTGCTTGCTGGCAAATAATTTTTTCATAACGAACCGCGAAGGCGCGAAGAACGCGAAGAGATGAGAAAAGAAGAGAAAAGAAGAGAAGAGATGTTACAATATTTTTGGAATTCTGCCCTTTATGAGAAAAATCATGCTTTTGTTTGGCGGTGAATCTCTTGTGGAGTTACTCGCTCCGCAGGCTGGTGAAAAAATTCTGGATTTGGGATGCGGTACGGGAGAGTTAACTGCAAGAATTGCTCAAAGTGGTGCTTTTGTGCAAGGTATTGATTCATCTAAGCAGATGATTGACACGGCAAGAGTTAACCATCCTCGCATTAATTTCTCTGTCGAAGATGCGAGGGATTTTCACGTAGAAGAGCCGTTAGATGCTGTGTTTTCTCATGAGGTTTTGCACTGGATTAAAGAGCCGGATGCTGTGATTAATTGTGTGGAACAAGCGCTGCAGCCGGGAGGGCGTTTTGTGGCAGAGTTTAACTGGGAGGGGTACGTGGGGGCGATCATCTGCGCACATTTGAGTGTTGTTTTGTCAGCAATTAGCGGCCAGGAGCCTGAAGCGCATAATCCTTGGTATTGTCCGAGTATTGACGAGTATGCTGGGCTTCTGCAACAGCACGGATTTGATGTGCGTGAGGCGGTTTTGGTCGAACCCCCGACTCCCCCCGTACAAGTTGGCATGTGGGGTCTGGAAAGTTGGATTCAGAGGTTTGCTGGCGAGTTTTGGGGGGAGTTGTCTGAGGATGTGCGATCGCACGTAATTAACCAAGTTGCAGAACGTTGGCGGCCGGCGCTGGACCGCAATGGTAATTGGATTGCAGATTATCGCCGAATTCGTGTTCGCGCTATCAAAAATTCCTCACGCTAAATCATAGTGATTAGTGATTGCGATCAGAGCTTGAAATCGCTACTACACCAACTTTCGTCCCGCGAAGGCGCGAAGAACGCGAAGAGATGAGAAAAGAAGAGAAAGGAAGAGAAGAGATGTCACAATATTTTTGGAATTCTGCCCTTTATGAGAAAAATCATGCTTTTGTTTGGCAGTACGGTGAATCAATTGTGGAGTTACTCGCTCCGCAGGCTGGCGAACAAATTCTGGATTTGGGCTGCGGTACGGGACAGTTAACTGAAAAGATTGCTCAAAGTGGTGCTTTTGTGCAAGGTATTGATTCATCTTTGTCGATGATTTCCACGGCAAAAGTTAACTATCCTCACATTAAGTTCTCTGTCGAAGATGCGAGGATTTTTCAACTAGAAGAGCCGTTAGATGCTGTGTTTTCTAATGCGGTTTTGCACTGGATTAAACAGCCGGATGCTGTGATTAATTGTGTGGAAAAAGCGCTGAAGCCGGGAGGGCGTTTTGTGGCTGAGTTTGGGGGTAAGGGGAACGTGGGGGCGATCGTCCGCGCACTTTTGAGTGTTTTGTCAGAAATTGACCCGCTTGAGCCTGAAGCGCTTAATCCTTGGTATTTCCCGAGTATTGGCGAGTATGCTGGGCTTCTGGAAAAGCAGGGATTTGATGTGGGTTATGCGGTTTTGTTCGATCGACCGACTCCCCTAGAAGGCGGCAGCGCGGGTATGGTAAATTGGATTGAGATGTTTGCTGGCAAGTTTTTGTCGGGGTTGTCTAATGATGTGCGATCGCAGGTAATTAACGCAGTTGAAGAACGTTTGCGGCCGACGCTGTACCGCGATGGTAATTGGATTGCAGATTATCGGCGAATTCGCGTTGTTGCTGTCAAGGACTCCTCACGGTAAATCATAGTGATTAGTGAAGTCGATCGGATATTGAAAGCGCTACTACACCAACTTTCGCCCACTCCAAGCGGACTCAAAGACTAAGCAATTTTACAAGACTTACGCTGCATAGTCAAATTTTACACGACCCATAGTAGTAAGGTGCGAAATACGCACCCTACTAGCGTTTCTGCGTAAGTCCTGTAAATATCAGGAGTTAATTTCTGGCTAACAATATGATAAGTTTGTCAGCTTACCACTGATTGTCCTGAACTTAGAAACCCTGAACGGAAACAATCCTGCTTTGTAGTTCATTAGGCGTTACATCGCCTACCAAACCTAAAATCGCGTTAGAATTTCTAACTCTGATGAGAGTTCCTGAAGCCGGGCCGCTCAATTCGCTGGTCAGCTCTGGAGGGAGGACTTGTAGTAAAGCTTGTGGGAAGTCGAACCTATATGTTACTGTCACATCCTCTACCGGCTCCAACACTATATCATTGACCGTTAAGCCACTCGCTAATCCAATGCGATCTACATCAGGATCAAAACCTGCGATCAGATCACTAGAATTGATATCTGTAGTGGCAGGATCTATTCCCAGAACGCATAAATTATTGCCCAACTCACAAAGTAACAAGTCTGCGCCCAAGCCACCAACCAGAGTGTTATTCCCATCTTGGCCGTCTAAAACATCATTGCCTCTACCCCCAAATAAAATATCATCGCCAGCTTCTCCACGAAAAAAATCAGCATCAAGACCACCACTGAGGCAGTCATTTCCATCAGATCCATTCAGGAAATCTCTTCCTTTTCCCCCAAATACAGAATCGTTGCCTGCAAAACCTGTGAGAAAATCTTCCCCTTCATTTCCCAGGATTAACTCGCTAGCCCCTGAGCCATTTACTGTATCGTTGCCATCGAGGGCCCAAGCTCCTAAAGGGAAGTTGTTTAGATCTCCAGGAGTAAGTTGAATTCCTTCCGAGGTGTTGTCGCCAATTAAGCGCAATGTCCCTGACGCATCCGGTTTTAAAGCCATAGCTAAAATCTTTGTGTGTTGGTTGATTACTAACCCTACTTGAGCCAATACTGGCTCACAAGTTGGTCCCAATTCAATTAGAACCATATTCAAGATAACTCGAAACGGTATTTTCCAAAAGCATAGCAACACTCATCGGCCCGATTCCTCTCGGCACCGGCGTGATAAATCCGGCTACTGTTTTAACAGCATCAAAGTCCACATCTGGGGCAAAACGACTCGTACCGTCTGGATTGACAACGCCGAATTCGCGTTGTTGCTATCAATAATTTCTCACGGTAAATCTTAGTGATTAGTGATTTCCATCCGAGCATGAAATCGTTACTGCACCAACTTTCGTCCACTCCAAGCGGACTCAAAGAGTAAATAATTTTACAGGACTTACGCTGCACAGCCAATTTTTACACGACCCACAGTAGTAAGGTGCGTATTTCGCACCCTACTACTAGCGTTTCTGCGTAAGTTCTGTAAATATCAGGAGTTAATTTGTGGCTAACAATATGAGAAGTTTGTCATGCCACCAGTGATTGTCCTGAACTTAGAAACCCTGAACGGAAACAATCCTGCTTTGTAGTTCATTAGGCGTTACATCCTGTACAAAACCTAAAATCGCGTTAGAATTTCTGACTCTGATTAGAGTTCCTGAATAAACTCCCGTAATTCCGCTTCTGGGTTGAGTTCCTGAAGCAGATCCACTTGTGCCGGCCGGACCTGGAGGGAGTAATGGTTGTAAAGCTTGCGGCCCATCGAACGTATATGTTAATGCCACATTCTGTACTGGCTCCAACACTATATCATTGACCGTTAAGTCACTCGCTAATCCAATGCGATCTAAATCAGGATCGAAACGTTCGATTATATCACTAGAATTGATATCTGTAGTGGCAGGATCTATTCCCAGAACGCATAAATTATTATTGTCAAACCCACACTCGAAGAAGTCTCTGCCCAAGCCGCCAAACAGAGTGTTATTCCCCTCTCCGTCGGATAACAAATCATTGCCTCTCCCCCCCAATAAAATATCATCGCCAGCGCCTCCTAGAAACCTATCAGCATCTAGACCACCGCTGAGGGAATCATTCCCCTCCCCTCCAAACAAGGCATCTCTTCCTTTTCCCCCAAATACAGAATCGTTGCCTGCAAAACCTGTGAGAATATCTTCCCCTTGATTTCCCAGGATTAACTCGCTAGCCCCTGAGCCATTTACTGTATCATCCCCATCGAGCGCCCAAGCTCCTAAAGGGAAGTTTGTTAGCTCTCCAGGAGAAAGTTGAATGAATTCCGAGGTGTTGTCGCCAATTAAGCGCAATGCCCCTGACGCATCGGGTTTTAAAGCCATAGTTAAAATCTTTGTGTATTGGTAGATTACTAACCCTACTTGAGCCAATACTGGCTCACAAGTGGGTCATAATTCAATTAAAACCATATTCAATATAACTCGAAATGGTATTTTCCAAAAGCATAGCAACAGTCATCGGCCCGATTCCTCCCGGCACCGGCGTGATAAATTTGGCTACTGTTTTAACAGCATTAAAATCCACATCTGGGGCCAAACGACTCGTAGCGTCTGGATTGGCAACGCCGAATTCGCGTTGTTGCTATCAATAATTTCTCACGGTAAATCTTAGTGATTAGTGATTTCGATCCGAGCTTGAAATCGCTACTACACCAACTTTCGTCCGCCCAGGCAGACTCAAAGAGTAAATAATTTTACAAGACTTACGCTGCATAGTCAATTTTTACACTACCCATAGTAGTAAGGTGCGAAACACGCACCCTACTACTAGCGTTTCTGCGTAAGTCCTGTAAATATCAGGAGTTAATTTGTGGCTAACAATATGATAAGTTTTTCAGGCCACCAGTGATTGTCCTGACCCTAGAAACCCTGAACGGAAACAATCCTGCTTTGTAGTTCATTAGGCGTTACATCCTCTACAAAACCTAAAATCGCGTTAGAATTCCTGACTCTGATTAGAGTTCCTGAAGCAGAGCCGCTAAATTCGCTGAGTTCATTTGGATCGAGGGATTGTAGTATAACTTGTGGCAAATCTTGCCTCAATGTTAGTGTCACATCCTGTACCTGCTCCAACACTATATCATTGACCGTTAAGTCACTCGCTAATCCAATGCGATCTAAATTAGGATCAAGACCTGCGATTCTATTACTAGAATTGATATCTGTATTGGCAGGATCTATTCCCAGAACGCATAAATTATTGCCAAACCCACAAATTAATAAGTCTGTGCCCAAGCCGCCAACCAGAGTGTTATCCCCCCCTGCGCCGGATAAAACATCATTGCCTCTACCCCCAAATAAAATATCATCGCCAGCTTGTCCACCAAGGTAATCAGCATCTAGACCACCACTGAGGCAGTCATTTCCAAAAGTTCCATACAGGCCATCTCTTCCTTTTCCCCCAAATAAAGAATCATTGCCGTCAAAACCTACGAGAATATCTTCCCCTTCATTTCCCAGGATTAACTCGCTACCTGAGTTGTCATATACTGTATCGTTGCCATCGAGCGCCCAAGCTCCTAAAGGGAAATTGGTTAGAGCTCCAGGAGAAAGTACAATTAATTCCGAGGTGTTGTCGCCAATTAAGCGCAATGCTCCTGATGGATCGGGTTTTAAAGCCATAGTTAAAATCTTTGTGTGTTGGTAGATTACTAACCCTACTTGAGCCAATACTGGCTCACAAGTGGATCATAATTCAATTAGAACCGTATTCAATATAACTCGAAACGGTATTTTCCAACAGCATAGCAACAGTCATCGGCCCGATTCCTCCCGGCACTGGCGTGATAAATTCGGCTACTTTTTTAACAGCATTAAAATCAACATCTCCGGCCAAACGGCTCGTACCGTCTGGATTGACGACGCGGTTAATACCGACATCAATTACTACTGATCCAGGTTTGACCATATTAGCTGTAATCATTTCTGTGCGGCCGACTGCGGCTATTAAAATATCGGCTTGATTGGTAATCGATTCTAGGTTTTGTGTCCGCGAATGAGCTACAGTAACAGTGCAGTCGGCTTCTAACAGCATCAGCGCCATCGGTTTACCTACCAAAATACTCCGTCCCAAAACAACGGCATTTTTTCCTTTTAAATCAATCTGGTATTCCTGCAATAACCGCATCACTCCGGCGGGAGTACAACTCCGCAAACCTTCCTCGCCACGCACGAGACGGCCTAAATTTACAGGGTGAAGTCCGTCAGCATCTTTGTCGGGAGCAATTTGATACAGCAGCGAAATTGCATCTAAGTGTTCTGGTAGCGGTAATTGCACTAAAATGCCGTCTACTCGATCGTCCTCGTTGAGTGCACGAATTGCAAGTTCTAGTTCGGCTTGAGTAGCGTTGGCGGGGTAATGCTGGCCGAAGGAAGCTATGCCAACCTTAGCGCAGGCTCGCTCTTTGTTGCGAACATAGGCGGCGCTAGCTGGGTTGTCGCCCACCATCAGCACCGCAAGTCCCGGAGGACGTTCCTTTTGGGGTTGTAGGGCGCGGACTCGATCGCTCAGCTCGCTTTGAATCTTTGTCGCTAAAGCTTTGCCATCTAGTATTTGAGCAGTTTTGGCATCCATTGTAGACTCTGGGTTAGGGGCTGACGATTTTAGATTTTAGCTTAATCCCCGCCAAGGACTACACTAGAGAAATTTCTTACTTGCGATCGATTCTGGGGATTCTGTTAAAGTAAGTCGTATCTCACATCTCAAATCTCAAATCAGTTGACCAATGACTGCAATTAAGGAAGTTTGGGTTCAAAGATTCTGTACCAGCTCTTTGTCGCTAATCCTCGCCAGCGGTTTCTTCAGTTGCGGCAATTTACCCATGTCTCAACTTAATCTTGGCTTTAATGTGGCTAGCATTGGCGACGTTCAACAAAAGCGACAAGTGGATGCTGAAGTTTATCTTCGGGGAAAGGTGGAAAATCGCGCTCCGTTTGTGGGGAATGCGGCTTATCAACTTCAAGACGGTACGGGTACGATTTGGGTTTTAACTAACCAAGCTTTGCCACAACTTGGCGATGAAGTGTTGCTGAAGGGAGAAGTCCGCTACAAGAGTATTACTCTGAAGGAATTGGCCGGAAAAGATTTAGGTGAAGTTTATGTTGAGGAAATGGAACAATTAAAGCGCACTCCAGCGGCTAATAAATAAAAATACGAAGATGCTAATTTATTTCAATAAGTAAGTCTATTTCATAAAAATTCAAGGTTTATAGTTGTGATTGCGCGATTTGGAGCTGTTTATCTTCAAAGTTCATTAACTATAATATTATGGTCTGGGCGGATTTACCTATATTTTTGGTTAATTTTACAGATGTTGGTGAACCCGCTCCTACAGCAATTTCTGCCTTCTCTCTTCTTTTTAACACATGACTAAAATCCACGTTGCGATCGCGATTTTGTACCAAGACGGCAAGTTTCTCTGTCAGTTGCGGGACGATATTCCTCATATTAGGTATCCCGGACATTGGGCTTTGTTTGGCGGACACTTGGAACCGGGAGAAACTGCGGAAGTGGCTGTATTGCGGGAATTGAAAGAAGAAATTAGTTATGCTCCTGCAAGTGTTTCTTTTTTCTGTTGTGATGTCGAAAAAGATGTCGTTCGCCACGTTTTTCATGCACAACTTAGTGCGGATGTCAAGGATTTAGTTTTGCTTGAGGGTTGGGATATGAAGTTGTTGACTCCCGAGCAGATTCGGGACGGCAAATGCTATTCTGAGCAGTCAGGAGATGTGCGACCTTTTGGCATTGCTCACCAGCGTATTTTATTGAATTTTATTGAGTCGATTTGAGAAAATTTTCGCGCACCCTAGATGGGAGCGGTTTGAGCAGGGAGAGATTCGTAAGGTGCGCCCGGTGGTACACCCTACATTGCAGGGGTTTTAACAGTTAAGAGCGAGCAGCAATCATTCCCGTTTGGCGCGCGTAGTCAAACAACCCTCCGGCATCAATCACTGGCCCTACTTCTCCTAAAGGCTTGAGCGAGAAAGTTCGATCGAGAGTGTGGTTGACAATTACCTCTGCTGTAAAGTCGATCGTCACTTCTTGACCGGTTACAAACAAGTCGCAGAGCCGCTCAACTGATTCGATCGGGTACAATTCGCCAGTAGCCGAGCAATTGCGAAAGAAAATGCGTGCGTAAGACAAAGCTACCACCGCTGTGACACCGGCGGCCCCCAGAGCGATCGGAGCGTGCTCCCGCGAAGAACCGCAGCCAAAATTTTCGCCAGCTATTATAATCGGATACCGGGTTTTCTGTTCGCCGGATTCGATAAACTTACCGTAGCGATCGGGCAACCCAATCATAGCGTAACTGCCTAGTTTCTCGTACTCGTCCGGCTTCGAGGGAACCAGGGTCAGGTATTCTGCCGGGATAATTTGATCTGTATCGATGTTGTCGTCTACAACAAAAATTTGACCGCTAATTACTTTACCCATAGTTTATTTCCTGTTAGCCTCGTTCGATGCTGTGGTGATAATTTTAAGTGGATCGGTATGCAAGATTTGCATCTGTTCATTTTAACCTGGCAGTGTCAGTGATAACCTGTTTGACATCCACCCCGACCGTCGCGGACGGGGATTCCCAAACCTCACGATTTGAATTTCTGCTTCTTCGCAACTGCCTCCACCCTAAAAGAGATTTGGTCTTATGTTCGCTCTCGCGCACTAACCCCGCAAGAGAAAGCGGTTTTTACGTGTCGAATACCAAACGGAATTCTTCTTCGTTTTTGATTCTAGGGATGTTTACCATTGCCCTATCCTCTTTTCCCGGTCTACCGATTTTGCTTCGCCGCCAGCACCTCGGGCTGAACTTCGCTCGTATAGGCTGTTTGATCCATCGTCTCGGGTGGGTCGTTGACCAATTATATTGTAAGATAAAGCCGTCCTAAAAGGACGAGGTTTCTACCCAATTTTCTGATGAGTAAAAATTAGATCCGAGACTTTGGGTTAACAATTAACAGCTTGCTAAGCGTCAAGATAGTTTTATGACCAATCCAATTGATGACATTGCTCGACAAGCTCGCGAGGGCTCGGTTGCATCGATTATTCAAATCCTTAATGACGAACTGGCACAGGTAGGGGTCAGGGCCCGAGCTGTGTTTGCAGACGGGGTGCTGCAACTGCTGTGCGAAGCTGCAACGCCCCAACTGCTCGAAGAGTCTAGTTTGGTCGATCGAGTCCGAGAAATTTTGGAACGCATTTCGCCCCACAATATTCGCCGAGTCAACATCAACAGCCGGCTTGTCCGAGAACACCAACTGCTGTGGCTGGAAGAAATTAGCCGCGATCCCGAAAATCAACTGTTGTGGTCTCAAGAAATTAAACTCCGAAAGCCGAATTTGTTCAAGCGTTTAGCTCTGAGCAACCATCACGAACGACAAGCTCTCGCAGGCAAGCGGGCTTTGCCGAGAATGGCTATACCTCGATCGATGCAGCAACCGCGGCAATTTCAGCGCGGTATCGTCGGCGGCATCAGCTTGACCGTGCTGTTGCTCGCTGCAGCGGCCGCCATTCACAAAGGACTTAATTCCCAAGTGCCAAACAGCACCCAAGCCAGCACCCAAGCAGTGGCCAGTGCCCCTCCCTCGGAGGCAAAACCTGCTGTGAAAATTTCTAAGGAGACTGTTAATTCTGCTGTTGACTCTTTTGCCCAAGCAGTGCGAGTAGCCGAACAAGCAGCCACCCAGGGCAAAACCGCTCAATCTCGCCAGGATTGGTTAGTCGTAGCGGCTAAGTGGCAGCAAGCTTCCGATTTGATGGCCACCGTGCCTTCCAAGCATCCCCGCTACACAACGGCTCAGAATCGGACGGCACTTTACCGCCAAAATAGCGATAAAGCCCAAGAGGAAGCACAAAATAAGTAAGCAGGTAAGTGGGATAAATTTAGCCAGAGACTTCGCTGGGCGGCTCTAGGTGTGGTGAAAAATGAGTTTTTGAGTAAAAACTCGGAAACTCTCAGCTATGTTATGAGTGATAATTTGGGGATTTTGAATTTTGGCGATCGGCATTACTCGATCAGCCGATTTGTATCAAAATAAAAATTTGTTAAGATCACAAACTTAAAGAGGAAACATCACAGGGTGAGGAGATGGGTGTCACTAAGCGGTCTCTAGAAAAACTTCATACTACTAATAACCGTCAAAATTAGCGGGAATGGGATTGATAATCATCCGGTAAAGGATGGTAAAGTTCATCCCGTAGAGCTCCAAGGGTAAAAAACAGGAAAATAGAACTCGGTCAGATCTGGGTATATTTTTACATATCGATCGACCCGCCGATCGGCTGCACAAACACAGAAAGCAGGCTCATAACGGTCAAGCCGACAGTTATGGAGAGGTTCTAGATTGGCAGCGGGAGCCGGCTCAAACATCTTAGAATAAAGGCTTGGTTGCCATGATCGATCGCCCGGGAAATCAAGACTTTACTTTGATCGACCGATCGCCGTCAGAGTCTTGCACTTTGCATTTACCGCAAATCGCAGAACCAGTATCAGTCCCAAAATTTCTGGATCGTCTTATGCAGTTCCAGGTCGATCCTGCCCTTATCGGGCGACAAATTTGCCAAATTCTCGCGACCAGCTTTGATCGAGACATCCTGCTGCTGCAAATAGCCAATACTTTGGGGGCTGCATGGGAGGCAGATTTCTGTTTGGTTACTGCTGTGGTTGACCAGAAAGTAGTACATCCGAATGCTTACTGGCAAAATAGCAGCGATTTTCCCTATGTGGCTGGTGTTGCGGATTCCACGGAAACACCGGAACACCCCCAAACCACAAGATTAAAACCGCCTAGCATATCACTCGAACACCCCGCTTGGGCAAACGTCCTAGCAGACGGTGAGATAGTCGCGATATCTGACTATCAAGATAGTCCGGCAACTTCATCGCCCAATTCCCCTGTGACTGCGCTGCCTTTTCGGGCAATTTTGGCAGGGCCTGCGCGATTTGGAGGGGCTGTAAATGGTATGATAATTGTTGGTAAGTCGCAACCTCACGAGTGGTCGGTAGCCGATCGGCAGCGCATGGAAGCAGCATCAGACGCGATCAGCAGTGCGATTTCTCACATTCAAAAAACTCAAGAAATTGCCAGCTTAAACGAACAGTTACAGCGACAAGCTAAATACAAAAATCTACTCATGTCAGTTGCTGCCTCGATCGACACCAATTCAGAAGTCGATCGAATATTGCAGCAAGTTATTCAAAATACCGTCGATACCCTGGAAGTAGATAGAGGCCAAATCCTGCTATTGAAATATACAGCTCCTCTATTTACAACTCGCTCCCCCAATAAAACTGCCAAAGCAAAAGTCGAATTAGTTTGTGAATCAGTTGTAAAAAAAGAGCAAAACAAACAGCCAATAGCACAAAACGCAGTCGAAAAAAAAAGCTCAACATCCAGAACAAAAAACCAGAATAAAACTGCTAATTACCCATCCAAAATCCCCAAATCAAAACCCAATAACTCTCCCGCTTTTTGGCTGTCAGAATCTAATTTGTGCCACCAAGCATTCCACAGCGCACCCAAACCCCTAGCCCTCGCTGACGCAGGCGAATTAATCGCCAAAGAACAAGAAGTAGCCACAGAAATTTTGAAACTCCAAGGCATTCGGGGCTTGCTGCTGGTTCCCCTCACGGGCGGTAGCGGGCAGGAAACTGTTTTGGGTTTCTTGGTTTTGCAGCACTCGAAGGCGCGCACTTGGAACCCGGAAGAATTAGAAGTTCTCGAATCGGTCAGCGCTCAAGTGAGCAAGATGATGATCCAAACTCAAACGCTTAAGGAATTGCAAACCGTAGTTTTAGACAGAACCTCTCAGTTGCAGCAAAGTCTCGACGTGCAGGGGAAACTGTACGAACAATCTGCCAATCAGCTAGAGCAAATGCGGAAATTGAAGCTGGTTAAAGACGAGTTTCTCAGCACTCTGAGTCACGAGTTGCGTACCCCCTTAACAATCATGAAACTGGCGATTCTGATGCTCAAACAAGCTGAACTGCCGTCAGCGAGTCGGACTAAGTATCTCGAAATTCTTGAACAGCAGTGTTCTAAGGAAACTGCTCTGGTTAGCGATTTGCTGGCCCTCAAGCAGTTTGAGCCTCAGCAATTCCCGATTTCTCTAATCAAAATCGATCTCAACCGTTTATTTCAAGATTTAGCTGGGGATTTTGAAAAACAGTGGGCGGATAAGCAATTGACTCTTAAGGTGGATTTGCCCAAGTTGACCCCTTGCTGGGAAACTGACCCGGACATTCTCAATCGGGTACTACTGGAACTACTGACGAATGCTGGAAAATACTCTGCTTCTGGAACGGCGGTAGTTTTGGAGGCGTCTGAGGCAGCCGGCTATATTGTCCTGAGCATTTCTAATTTCGGGCGCGGCATTTCTGTGGCTGATTTGCCCCACATCTTTGACAAGTTCCGCCGTGGCACTGGCATTACTGACCAAGCTATCGCCGGTACGGGTTTGGGTCTTGCTCTGGTAAAGTGTTTAGTGCAGCACTTGAATGGTACTATTGATGTGTCTAGCTGTCCGGCAGAAAGTTCAGAAGCTGACAATTTGTGGCGCACATCTTTTACTTTGACTCTGCCGCAATTTGCAGCGGAACTCTGTAATGTAGAAGAATAGTTCGGTTGAGAAGCTGCTAGTAATTGGCAGCGAACAGGCGACACGAAAAGACTTGCCAGAAGAGAGAGATTTGGAAATGTGGTAAACGCTACCAAGTCCTCTGTTTTGAATGGTTTGTCTGGTTGCCGTCTAAATTGCCGGTTCTCCATTGCTGATTTTCCCCAGGACTTATATTATGTCGGGTTATTTGTCCGTAATTAGCGCGTGTTTGTAGTGAGTGCGACTGTCCTCTATTTATTAATTAATCAGGGCTTGCATTACTTACTAGGAACTTAATTATAATTGTATAGTCGGAGATGATATTACGCAGTATAGACCAAAGAAACTGAGTTTTTTAACTGTTTCAAAGGCCTGCAACCCGTCTTTTCTTACAAGTCGGTTTCTGCGTCCTGGATTGTCCCTAAAAATTGTCACGGTGCATGGAATTCGATCGCCAATATTATGCTCACAAAAGCTGCACCTAAAACCCTGCGTTGGCAACGTTCTAAATATTCGCCACTGGCACGGCAAATAGACATTTTTGCAGCGGCGGGAAAGTTTATGTTTTTTTTGTGGTGGGACGCACTGCTGCAAAATAATTCGCCTCATACTAGAAGAATTCGCGCTCATTGGTTGGTCAATACTTTGCTGAATTTAGGCCCGACTTTTATTAAAATCGGGCAGTCTCTCTCGACTCGGGCGGATTTGCTGCCGCTTGAGTATGTGAAGGAACTCGAACAGTTGCAGGATCGGGTTCCTCCGTTTAGTTCCGAAGAGGCGATCGCTCTTGTAGAATCAGAGTTAGGCAAGGATATTTATGCTTTGTACCGCGATTTTGACCCGTCGCCTCTGGCTGCTGCTAGTCTGGGACAGGTGCACAAAGCAAGGCTGCACACCGGGGAAGATGTGATTGTAAAGGTGCAGCGTCCCGGTTTGGAAAGTTTATTTGATTTGGATGTCAAGGCGGTGCGCCAAGTGATGCGTTTTTGCGATCGCTATTTGCCTGGGACGCGCAAATATGACCTGGAATCTATTTATCACGAGTTTTTTAAGATTTTATATCAAGAAATTGACTACCTGCAAGAAGGTAAAAATTCCGATCGCTTTAGCCATAATTTTCGAGAATATCCTCAGATTATTGTCCCGAAAGTCTACTGGCAATACACGACTAAAAAAGTTCTGACTCTAGAATACGCACCCGGTATTAAGGTGGACGACCGCATTAGTTTAGAGGCGATTGGAGTCGATATTGTGAAGCTCAATCAACTCGGAATTTGCTGTTATTTAAAACAGTTGTTAATAGACGGTTTTTTTCAAGCTGACCCGCATCCAGGAAATTTGGCGGTGACAGAAGATGGTAGCTTGATTTTTTACGATTTTGGGATGATGGCGGAGGTGAAGTCTCTGGCTAAAGACCAAATGGTCAAGACTTTTTTTGCTGTGATGAGAAAGGATACTGACGAGGTACTCAATACTTTAATTACGATCGGCTTAGTTGAGCGGATGCCGGATATGATGCCGGTACGCAGGTTGATTGCTTTTCTGTTGGATAAGTTTATTGATAAGCCGATCGACTTTCAAGCTTTTAATGAAATTAAGAAGGAACTTTACATCATGTTCGAGCAGCAACCGTTTCGCTTGCCTGCAGAAATGATGTTTATTGTCAAGTCAGTCACGACTCTCGACGGCATTGCTAGAACTCTCGACCCTAACTACAATTTCCTAGCATCCGCTCAGCCTTTTGTCAAGAGTATTGCGGTGAGCAAGGGGCGGGGAAATGCGATCGGAGAATTGGCAAGGCAAGCACGGAGTTTTATTACATATAAGTTACGGCAGCCGAGCAAATCGCAAGTTTTTCTCAACCGTTTGGAGCAGCGAATTGAAGAGGGCGAAATGCAAATTAGAGTGCGAAATCTAGAGAGCGAAAGAGCCTTGAAACGCATTAATTTAGCCCTGAAAACTCTAATTTTCGCTTGTTTGACTGGTTTTGTGTTTTTGTCGGGTGCGGTGCTGTTGGTGGGCGGATATCAAACGGGGGCGATCGCAGCTTTTGCGGTTTCGGGATTGGGCGGCTTGTTTGTGTTGCGCTCGTTGTTAGACTTGTTGGTTAAGGAAAAGCTCGATCGAATGGTCGATCAATAAATATACTGGGTAATTGGGAATTGCGATCGTAAGCTGCTACGCATCTAAATTGAATCCAGATCCAAGCTCTCCAGCCCGTTCTACAATACCACACGATCGGCTGACGTTGGTACTGCCAACTCAACTTGTTAACCTAATTTGCGACTTTAGGTAGGGGCGGATTCTCAAAGCACGAAGTTATACTCCTAACATATATTAAACGCGATCGCCCGCCCCTACAAAAAATGTACGCCCAAAAATTGCTAAAACCAGACGGCCGCCCACTCACACTGTATAGCCGCTACCCAATCCCAGAAGGTATCGCGGCCGTAAGTCCCAGCAATGAACCCGTAGAGGCCAACCCGCACTTTCGCTGGCATCCTTTGCGGGGGGAATGGGTAGCATACGCCAGCCACCGTCAGGGAAGAACTTTCATGCCACCACCGGAATACAACCCGCTGGCTGCTACAATTAACCCTAAGTTTCCGACAGAATTGCCGCCGGGAGATTACGATGTAGCAGTGTTTGACAACCGCTTTCCCTCGCTGACTTTGCAAGCAAAAAACGCACCTGCAAATATTGTCGAAACTTTGCCAGCTAAGGGCATTTGCGAAGTCGTTGTTTTCACTCAAGATCCGCTGGCTTCCCTCGGTTCTTTGGAGTTATCTCACTTGGAATTATTGTTAGAAGTATGGGCAGATCGCACTTCAGTTATTGGCAGCAATTCCGAAATTCAATACGTCTTGCCCTTTGAAAATCGCGGCGTCGAAGTTGGAGTAACTTTGCACCATCCTCACGGTCAAATTTACGCTTATCCATTGGTGCCACCGGTGCCGGCACGGATGTTAGAATGTCAATCGGTTTACTATCAAAAAAACGGTAGCGGTTTGCTGCAAGATTTGATTCAAAAAGAGATTTCCGACAACCAGCGAATTATTTATTTAGACGAAGAGGCGATCGCCTTTGTCCCCGCTTGTGCCCGCTACCCTTACGAAGTGTGGATTGCCCCGGTCGCCCCCGCTGCTACATTTGTCGATTTGACCCAAAAACAGCGTCAATCACTGGCTAAAGCCTTAAAAACAGTCACCCTCAAATACGACGGTTTGTGGTATCGCCCCTTCCCTTATTTGATGGCTTGGTTTCAAGGGCCCACAGACGGGAAACCCCATCCAGAAGCGCATTTGCACGCCCAATTTTATCCGCCCTATCGATCGAGCGATCGGCTAAAATACCTAGCAGGAACCGAACTCGCCGCCGGAATGTTTGCCAACGACGCTTTACCCGAAGAAAAAGCTAAAGAATTGCAAGCAGTATCTATCGATTTTAGATTTTAGATTTTAGATTTTAGACATTGTAGATTTTAGATTTAGGAAATGTTAACTAAAATCAGTGATTTTCTTTTTTCTTCCTTCTGCCTTCCCCCCTTCTGGGGCAGGGGGGAGTTGACTTCTTCCTTCTTCCTTCTTCCTTATTTCATATATGATAAACTCATTCAACAAAGAAGTCGATTTAAAACTCGAATTCATCCGCAAAGCCTTAAGCGAAACAAAAGCCATCGCCCTTCGCTTGCGAGGCACTGACTGGTTTGCCTGGGCCACAGCCGGCGGTTCCCATACAGTATTGCTAACCGCAGAAACCGGAGTTGCAGAAATATTAATTACCGCCGAAAACGCTTGGGTTCTCACCGATGAAATCGAAGCTCAACGCTTGCAGGACGAGGAATTGCCAGCCAACTTTCAAATGCACATCTATCCTTGGGCTGATGTTGCACAGCGCGAAGCTTTTGTCAAAGAAATTACTGGTGGCGGTAACGTTATGAGCGATCGGCCAAATTCCCAAGAAATGCCAATAATCGCATCTTTACAGTCTCGCAAACAGACAATGATGTCAAGCGAATTAGAGCGATACCGGCGAGTCGGGCGTTTAGCCAGCGAAGCGATGACAGAGGTACTTTCCGCAGCCAAACCAACATGGACAGAATATCAGCTAGCCGGAGCCGGTGCAGAGGCTTTGTGGGCGAGAGGTTTGCATCCAGCACTTACCTTAGTTGCTGGAGAAAGGCGTTTGCCACTGTACCGCCACGCCACAGCAACCGCCGAACAAATTGGACGACAAGCAATGTTAGTATTTTGCGCGAGGGGAGGGGGTTTGTATGCAAATTTAACTAGATTTGTCTGTTTCGATTTTCTTGGGGAAAAGTATTCAGAGTTGCACCGACAAGTCAGAGAAATTGAAGCAGCGGCGCTAAATTTTTGCCGACCGGGAGTAACGCTGAATGCGGTTTATGATACGCTTAAAACTGCTTACGAAGAACACGGATATCCTCAAGCAATTGCGGAACATCATCAAGGCGGAACTACTGGATATTTGGCGCGGGAAATTGTGGCGAATCCGGCAACTTCAGATATTTTGGCAGAAAATATGGCTGTGGCTTGGAATCCGAGTTTGTCGGGAGCCAAAATTGAGGATACATTTGTAATTCACAGCGATGGAACGTTGGAAAATTTGACTTTCGATCCGAATTGGCCGAGTGTAGAAGTAGCGGGAAGGTTGCGCCCTGTGCCGCTGGAAATATAGGACGATCGACCTTAGTCAATTTAACTTATCGCTTTAGAGAAAAAAAGTACACTACCCTACAAAACGAATTAAATTGAGTTCGGATCGCCGTACTTAATGTTTTGTTACATACTTAGGATTTTTCCCACCGACTTACTTAAGCAAAAACGCTGCCACATAAGGGTTTCCCGAACTTGTAGTCATGTAAAAGATTTTTCAAAACCTGCAAAGTCTCACTCCGTATTGGTTTGGATCGGAACGATAGCAGCAGGCGGCGGAAGTTCGGCTCACTCTACCCCACAGCCCTGTCTTTTAGTCTGCAGTTTCTAATTCCTCTAATTCTTGCGTAGACTGCCATCCAGCTTGCCAGAGCGATCGGTCTTTGAGCTGTGCGGCGTTCAGCCAAAAACGCACATTTGGATCGCAAGCCGCCACCATTTCTGCAAATACCCATTTACCTTCGTTTTTTCGGTTGACCACTTGAAAGTGTCGCCACCCCCAAGTTTTTTGGTGTGAAGTCCATCGGGAACCAACTAAATAAGGAAATTTTTGTTTTTTGCTCACAGTATTTTTGTGGAAAAATATATTAGAAAGCAAGTGAATTGTAATATAGCCATCCTAAATCCTTTGTGTAATTCTTGTAGGGGCAAAACCCACGCCCGGTTGCCCCCATGAGGCCGGGGTAGGCAAAGAAAGGCACTATCCCTACCTCTTTGTACGACTCCTGCAAGGATTGCTATAACTCGTTCTGTTTGATGATATTAATTCCCTATCAAAGCTCGTCAAATCCTCTCCCCTTCTCTCGAACATAACAAATAATATACAGGCGCTGCAGCTTACATGAGAGTTCACCTAAACTCTATCTGCAAGTAGATGCGTTTATTGTAACTTGCAGCCGTTTCGCATCGAGAGTCAAAAGTAAGGGCAGTTCAATGACTGCCCCTGTAATTAGTTATACCTATTGAATAGGATAATTTTTCAGGCGATCCACAAATAGCCTATTTATCCAATACGAGCTACATCGTGAATCTCAAATCTAAAAGCAAATAACCCAGGTTATAGTTGTGCACAATAATCCGTTCTGTGAAACTTAGTCAAATCTACTTTTAGAGCAGGTTTGACGTTCACTTCCTGCTTCTACCAAGGCGGTCGGCCGCTTCTTGTCCACAGGCGTGTTTTTGAGCCCAACTTTCCCTACAAACATTTTTTCAATCTTGATCGTGTTTCATTGATCCTGTACAGCTCAATAAAAACGCACTTTTAGGTAAGATTGACTAATTTCTTTGATTCTGTCGCTACCTCTTGATTACTTCCCTGTTAAGGCTTTTGGCCGGATAAGTCCAGAGGAAGTTGGGGAAGCCGGAGGCGAACCGCATTTGTTTGCAGCCAAAGAGTGATGGCGTGCTTCCGTTGCGGAGTCACGTACTCTCCGGGTCGGATCACGCCAGCACAGACGCCGATGTTTTTAATAAGGGTTTCTCGCTCCGATGAACTTGCACCCTGTAGCAACCTGACTTGGGCTTTGATAAAATCCACGTTCATAGCTGAAAGTAAAAGTAAGTAAAGAACTCAGTTAAATAGCGATGCTTTGATTCCGATTGTAACTCTAAAACCACTTGGTATGAATCAAATTGATTCAACATCCCCATCCTGGGGATCGGGGGGTCTAGAGCTAGCCAACTTTATTTACTTTATCTGTTTTTGCTAGCAAAAGTGTCACTATGCTAGCAGTTTTGGCAGAATTCTTTATAGTTAAGAACTGTTACAAATTTGGCTCGATTTCCACAATACGGCAGAGTTTAGTGCTAACGCTACTTTCCTGAACTCAAAAAGTTCAGCATTGTCTCCAACTCCTTGCCTTGCTAGGTTTTAGACTCCCGGATTGGGAAGCGATCGCTCAAGGAATATTCCTCTTCGATCGCCCCTCTTAACACCCGGACACTGCCACATCACCCTATTGATTTAGATCGTCCCCTAGACTTGGCTGTGGACTATAACTTCAGGCATACGTGTTGTTACCGGGGCTACAATAAGCGAGCAAGTTTTTATTCTTGTTTCTCAAGGAAATATTTTTAGGATTTTCTTGCAAAGCCCTTATTTGTGTTAATTAAGGCAGCTTTGTGATCTCCGGGCCAACGAAGACTCCCAGCTTGTGAACCCAGATATTTAGTGCTGTGTGGCGGTGAATCTGTTTCCTGAATTCATTGGGGGCGATCGCTCCGACGCGAGAATTGCCAGTAACGGCTCATTTTGTATAATTCATAACAGAGCGCTCACTGCTAATAATTTAAAAACAGCACAAGTTTAAACAGTCTTCCATCCGTCGATTGCTCCTAATAGCCCACAAAGAGGAATCCAAAAAAATAACTCTGCCTACCCGATTTTTCAAGGCGATTTTGCCTTAGCCCTTGCCTTAGATAGCAATTTGATATAGCCCTATTTGGTGGACACTCAAGTTGTTAAAATTAACTATAGATTAAGCTGATAAGCCTACGTGATAAAATACAAAACTCAACTCTTTTAATTTGCCATTCTAATTAACTCATTTAGGACTTGTTCATCATAAAAAAATATATTTACAGCAATCCTTATTGTTAAAAAAACTCATTTTTGAAGGTGGAGGCGCCGGCTTAGGGAACTCTGAACGTTAATTAAAGATATGGTAGTGATAAATATGTAGTGATTAGATATTCATTTGCTCAAAACATAGTTGTAATGATGAATAAAATACCAAATAG
>NZ_JAUBTU010000081.1:0-31670 GCF_036705085.1 Microcoleus sp. B6-A1 | reverse complement strand
GCCCGTCCTTTTTGGACGGGCGGGACGCCCATCCCACAATAACAATTAAAATTGTAAGTTATTTAATTCGCGATCCTAATGACTAATGACTAATGACTGCTGTCGAAGCGGAATCTCGATCGCAAACTCAGTACCTTTCCCCAATTCCGAATTGCATTGTAAAACACCGCCGTGTTTCTCTACCACAATTTGGTAACTAATTGACAGTCCTAATCCAGTACCTTTTCCCACTGCCTTAGTCGTGAAAAAAGGGTCAAATATGCGTTGTCTCATAGATTCCGAAATTCCCGTACCGTTATCAGAAATCCGAATCAGCGCGCTAGGAATAGTACCATTAAGTTGACCGACAGCAGTAGAGATTTTAATTTGAGGAGCTACAGATTGACCAGCGAGCAACTTGTGCGATTCCAAAGCATCGATCGCATTCCCGATTACATTCATAAACACCTGATTCAACTGTCCAGCATAACACTCAACTCGAGGCAAAATGCCGTATTCTTTCACTAGCACAATGTTTGCACCGTCCGCATTAGATTTCAGCCTGTGCTGTAAAATTAACAGCGTGCTGTCAATGCCCTCGTGAATATCAACCGCCTTCATTTGACTTTCGTCAAGACGAGAGAAATTCCTTAAAGACAGAACTATTTGACGGATGCGATCGGCTCCTACCTTCATTGAGGATAGCAATTTTGGCAAATCTTCTAGCAGAAATTCCAAGTCAATATCTTCACTCAATTTGTCTATTTCAGGACTATAAGCGGGATATTGCTGCTGGTAAAGTTCTAGCAAACTCAGTAAGCTAGCAGTATATTCACTAGCGTGATTGAGA
Organism: Microcoleus sp. B6-A1; assembly: GCF_036705085.1. Classification (NCBI taxonomy): domain Bacteria; kingdom Bacillati; phylum Cyanobacteriota; class Cyanophyceae; order Oscillatoriales; family Microcoleaceae; genus Microcoleus; species Microcoleus sp. B6-A1. Next base: position 30,841 of record NZ_JAUBTU010000081.1, on the reverse strand, counting down.
TTGCCGTAAATAAAATTAACCGGATTGTTAATTTCGTGAGCAATCCCGGCTACCAGTTGCCCCAAACCCGACATTTTTTCAGTTTGAATCAATTGAGCTTGAGTGTGCTGCAAATCCTTTAAACTTTGAGCGATTTGTTCTGCTTGGCGTCTGGTTTGAGCCAGCAAATCGGCTTGTTGGATAGCTACGCCTAACTGATTGGCAATCTGAGCTAAAAAGTTAACTTCTGAACTTTCCCAACAGCGGGGCCCAGAATGTTGATATGCTGTCAATAAACCCCAAAGTTCTTGTCCTACAAAAATCGGCGCGATCGCATAAGCCTTCACCTGAAATTGCTCTAAAATACCGACGTGACACTCGGAGTGACAAGCTTGATAGATATCGTCAACGGCTATAGTTTCATTATTCAGATACTTGCCGCCTTGGTTTGACTGCAAATAAGTATCTTGCCAAGCCGTATTGATACCTTCCCCTACCAATTTCCTCCAGCCATTTTTTACAAATTCGGCAATATATTGACCGCTCAAATCAGGATTGAAGCGATAAACGGCTATTCTATCGACTTGCATAAACTGACAAACTTCTTGAGTAGCCGTCTTAAAAATTGCGTCGATATCGAGAGATTCTCGAATCTTAGCCACCACTTCAAACAGTATCCGCTGTTGCTCTGCTGCCCACTGCAAATCAACTGATTGCTGCCGCGTTTTAGCCAACAAATCTGCTTGTTCTAATCCTACACTCAACTGAATTCCCACTTGCGTAGCAAACTGAATTTCCGAAGTGTTCCAATGGCGCGAACCGCTGCACTGGTGCACGCACAGCAAACCCCAAAGTTCACTGCCATTCATCAGCGGCATAATCACCTGAGCTCTAATTTGAAATTGAGCTAAAAGAGCAACATGGCAGTCTGAAAGTCCTGCATTTTCGACATCTTGTAGCACTTGAATCTGTCCCTGACTATATTTTTTGGCATACTTTTCGCTAAAGAAATGATCGCGAACTTTTACATCCATTGCCGAAGAAAAACCAGGTAAAACATCTTCGGTAATAAATTCGCCTTCATTAAAGTTTAAACTAGGATCAAAGCGATAAATGCCAACTCTATCGGCCTTTAATGTCCGCCGCACTTCTGTAGTTGTAGTACGAAAAATTGTATCTAAATCGAGAGATTGTCGAATCTTAGCAACTACCTCAAACAGTATTCGCTCCTGCTCTGCTACCCGCTGCAACTCAACTGCTTGCTGCTGAGTTTGAGCGAGCAAATCTGCTTGTTCTAAAGCGATGCTTAGCTGAGCGGAAATTTGGGTAGCAAACTTAATTTCGGAAGATTCCCAGTTGCGGGGAGCCGAACATTGGTGTACGCAAAGCAACCCCCAAAGGTCGTTGCCTTTCATAATCGGTGCAACTAAAGTAGCTTTGACCTGAAATTGCTCCAAGACTTTCTGAAAGCAATCTTGCAGTCCGGCTTGTCTGATGTCAGACATGGCGTGAACTCGCCCCTGAGAGTAAAGATTGGCGTAGTTTTCTCCAAAGCAGCGATCGTGTACTTTGACTGCCATTGCTGACCGAAAATCTGGCAAAACATCTTCGGCAACGAATTCGCCGTCGTTAAATTCTGATGCGGAATCAAAGCGGTAAACCGCCACTCTATCGGCATTTAAAGCCCGCCGCACTTCCTGGGACATCGTGCTAAAAATCTTGTTTAAGTCGAGGGATTGCCGCATTTTTGCCACCACTTCAAACAGCACTCGCTGCTGTTGGGTCAACTGCTGTAGTTGAGCAGTGCGCTTTTGAACTTGATTTTCTAAATTGGTGTTAAGTTCCTCTATTTGTCGATCGAGTTGGTAGTGGTTAATAGCATTAGAAAAGTGCGTGCCAAAAATGTGGAGCAATTCAATTTCTTCAGCATTCCATTCGCGAATTTGGGCAGTTTTTGACTCTTTCCACGCTTCAAAAGATATCCGAGATTGGGCGAGCCGCGCGTCGCTATCAAACTGTCTAGCCCAGAGAGTTTCGGTGTCAAATTCTTCTCGAAAAATGGTCAAGTAACCGAATATTTGCTGGCGGGTTCTGAGCGGTACGATTAAAATGCTGCGAATTTTGGTCGATCGAAATGCAGGTTGCAGGCTTCTCAAACTGCTAATTTGGTACAAGTCGGGAATTGCCCAAACCTGTTGCTCGCCGGATTTAAAATATTCGTGCCAAACGCTGTATTGCTCAACCTGCGGGTATTTTGCCGAAATTTGCATCTTCGGCCCAGAGCCGCAAGTGTAGACTGTCAGTTCGCCAGTGGAGTTATCCGAATAGGGAACTAGATTCGTAACCTTGCTGCTGTCGGAAACGAATGGTGTGGCGAAAATGCACAGCCTGCCGCCGGCTGCATCTAGTGCTGCTACCGATTCTGCCAAAGCTGTTTGGAGTTCAATCGCCGGCGGGGAGTTAAGGGCTGCGGCGACGCGGTTGACGGCAGCTTCCCGTTGAGCTTTCGCCCTCGCTTGGGCGAGGAGGGTTGATTGGGCTATGGCGACGCCGAGCTGATCTGCCACCATCTGAACGCCTTGGAGTTCGTTTTCTGTCACACTCCGGGACTCGGAGTGGTGAGATACCAACAACCCCCAGAATTCTTCGCCGTGAAAAATTGGTACTACCAAGCAAGCCTTGACGCCCAGTGCAGTCAAGTATTCAGCGTGGCAGGGGTCAACCGCACGAAAGCGTATTTCGTCGGGCAGCAGTTGGCCGGAAAGCGACTCGCGACGCGGACTTTGGCCTAGCTGACCGGAATCTATATCGACGATTGATCGCACCTGTAGTTGCGCGAACAGTTCGCGGGCGTGAGGGGGAATATCGTCTGCTGGAAAATGCAAACCCAATAGGGAGGGCAAGCGGTTGCCGTTAATTGATTCGGCAATCACTTCACCGCTACCGTCGCTATGAAATTTGTAGATTTTTACTCTGTCTGTTCCCAAGAAGGATTGAACTTCCGCTGCTGTTGCGCTCAGAATTTCGGGTAGTTCTAGAGAGTGGCGAATGCGGTTGGCGATGCGTTCGAGCAAATTTGCTCGATCGAACCTCACCTTGACATTTTCGATCTTTAATGAGTCCATTATTAATTTTTTGCTTTCCTAGCAATAACAGTAAGCGGCCCAAAAGTTTTGTGCCTGTTAAAAAATTCGGCAAGCACAGCCATTTAATAAAATATAAATATCCTGATGCCCGATCGTCGATTAGTTTTGCACCTGTAGCGATCGGCCTTAAAATTGCAACTTTTCAGTGCAACTTTCCATTCTGTGGAATTAAAACTTTTGTACTTTAAATATAAACTTTGTAGAGCCGGCATTGCAAGCTCAATACCCCAACGGATTAAAATTGTCAAGTTTCAAGACTTGTAGAGTCATTCACCGCCAGCGATGAAGGTGGCACCGAAATATCTCAGTCCTGGATGCAAAAGCTGGCGGAGGAACGAGCTTACAGAAAGAAACAGCATGGAATTCAAAAGGTTAACTCAGAAATCGGGTTTCTACCTCTACGATTGTATCTGCTGCTAGTGGGCTCCGAGAATGGTCGATCGACAATCCGTAGCTTTTTCAGATATTATTAGGTCAAAAAAAAGCTCCTGCAGTTAAGCAGGAGCCTTTTTCAACTAGACAATCAAATCAGAAATAAATTCGATCGATTAGTCTAAGTCTGGCATAGCCAGCACTGGTTCATTTTCGCGATCGATACCCTTCTCAAAGCCAGCGACAGCCGCGCGAGCGCGACCAGCGTGCCACAAGTGGCCGACCAAGAAGAAGAAACCCATCACAAAGTGGAAACAGGACAGCCAAGAACGAGGAGAAGTGAAGTTAAACGAGTTAACTTCAGTCGCCACACCGCCCACAGAGTTCAAAGAACCCAAAGGAGCGTGAGTCATGTACTCAGCCGCGCGGCGAGCTTGCCAAGGCTGAATGTCATTCTTGATTTTGTTCAAGTCCAAACCGTTAGTACCGCGCAAGGGTTCCAACCAAGGGCCTTGGAAATCCCAGAAACGCATCGTTTCACCGCCGAAAATGATTTCGCCAGTAGGAGAGCGCATCAGGTATTTACCCAGACCGGTGGGGCCTTGTGCAGAACCGACGTTAGCACCCAAGCGTTGGTCGCGGATCAGGAAGGTCAAAGCTTGCGCTTGAGAAGCTTCCGGGCCCGTCGGGCCGTAGAATTCGCTGGGGTAAGCAGTGTTGTTGAACCAGACAAAGCAGCAAGCGATGAAGCCCATCAGGGACAAAGCGCCCAAGCTGTAAGACAGGTAAGCTTCGCCAGACCAGATTAAGGCGCGGCGAGCCCAGCCGAAAGGCTTGGTCAAAATGTGCCAAACACCGCCAGCGATACAAATCAGGCCCAGCCAGATGTGACCGCCGATGATGTCTTCCATGTTGTTGACGCTGACAATCCAGCCTTCGCCACCAAAAGGAGAGCGCACCAAGTAGCCAAAAATCACAGCCGGATTCAGAGTGGGGTTCGTGATAATACGCACGTCGCCGCCGCCCGGAGCCCAAGTGTCATAGACACCGCCGAAGAACATGGCCTTAGCTACCAACAGCAAGCAACCGCCACCCAACAAAATTAGGTGATAGCCGATGATGTTGGTCATCTGGTTCTTATCTTTCCAGTCGTACCCGAAGAAAGAAGAGTATTCTTCGAGAACTTCCGGGCCGCGAACGGCGTGATAAATGCCGCCCAAACCGAGAACAGCAGATGAAATCAAGTGAAGAACGCCGACTACGAAGAACGGGAAGATATCAGTGACTTCACCGCCAGGGCCTACACCCCAACCCAAAGTAGCGACGTGGGGCATCAAAATTAAGCCCTGTTCGTACATGGGCTTTTCTGGGATAAAGTGAGCGACTTCAAACAAAGTCATTGCACCGGCCCAGAACACGATCAAGCCAGCGTGAGCGACGTGGGCGCCCAGCAGTTTGCCGGAGAGATTGATTAAACGAGCGTTGCCAGACCACCAAGCGAACCCGGAGGATTCTTGGTCGCGACCGCTTGCGTAGGAATTAGAGAGCGTTACCACCCGGTAGAACCTCCAACGATTTTAGATTTTGGATTTTGGGTTTTTTTGTTCCCTAGTAGGGCACGGGAGTACCGCGCCTGCGCCGGGGAATTGGGATTTGGATTTCAGATTAATTTAAAAAAAGTAAATTAATCTGAAATCCAAATCCTGATTTTTTTAAAGTGCGTTACCGCGAGGCAGAACTTCTTCAGGGAAGATGAAGTTTTCGTGAGGTTGGTCTGTCGGAGCCATCCAAGCACGAATGCCTTCGTTAAGCAGAATGTTCTTAGTGTAGAACGTTTCAAACTCAGGATCTTCAGCAGCGCGTAATTCTTGTGATACGAAGTCATAGGCGCGCAGGTTTAATGCTAAACCGACGATGCCAATGGAGCTCATCCACAAGCCTGTGACAGGTACGAACAGCATGAAGAAGTGCAACCAGCGCTTGTTGGAGAAGGCAATTCCGAAGATTTGCGACCAAAAGCGGTTAGCTGTAACCATCGAGTAGGTTTCTTCTGACTGAGTTGGGTTGAAGGCGCGGAAGGTGTTTGAGCCTTCGCCGTCTTCAAACAAGGTGTTTTCTACGGTTGCACCGTGGATGGCGCACAACAGCGCACCGCCCAAGATGCCTGCAACGCCCATCATGTGGAAGGGGTTGAGCGTCCAGTTGTGGAAGCCTTGCAGGAATAGCAAAAAGCGGAAAATTGCTGCGACGCCGAAACTGGGGGCGAAGAACCAGCCTGATTGACCCAAGGGGTAAAGCAGGAACACCGAAACAAACACGGCGATGGGGCCGGTGAATGCTAGGGCGTTGTAGGGACGGATGCCGACTAAACGGGCGATTTCAATCTGACGCAGGCAAAAGCCGATCAGTGCGAAGGCGCCGTGGAGGGCGACAAATGTCCACAGCCCACCGAGTTGGAACCAGCGGGTGAAGTCCCACTGTGCTTCGGGGCCCCACAGGAACAGCAGGGAGTGTCCGAGGCTGTTGGCTGGGGTGGAGACTGCTACGGTGAGGAAGTTGGCTCCTTCGAGGTAGGAGCTTGCCAAACCGTGGGTGTACCAGGATGTGACGAAGGTGGTGCCTGTTAACCAGCCACCGATGGCTAGGTAGGCGCAGGGGAATAGCAGGATGCCAGACCAGCCTACGAAGACGAAGCGATCGCGTTTGAGCCAGTCGTCGAGGACATCAAAGATGCCTCTTTCGGTCTGGGCGCGTCCGACTGCGATTGTCATTGCGGTAAAATCCTTTTGCTTGTTAAAAGACCAAGGTTTCTAATTAAAGTTAACATAACTATATATTAGAAGTTCATAAATTTCAACTAGAACAGCAGGGTTCCCCCACTAGAGGCGTACTCGATGAAAGCGTGGTTGAGAGGAAGGCCATCTTGGTTGACGATGCTCAGCAACAATCCAACTGACCCTTCGTCGCCAAGCGGCGAGGTGGCGGTGGTTGGCTCGTTAGCTACTAAAGTTCCAGCACATTACACCTCGCAAAGTTGCCCTAAATGTGGGCATACCTCAAAGGCTAATCGACCGAACAAGGGGCTGATTTTCCGCTGTGAATGCTGTGGGCATCAACTTCATGCAGATCTGGTTGGGGCGCGAAATATCGCACTTAGAACGTTGCTCGTCCGGCAAGCCTGGATGAGTACCGGGGTCTTGTCAGCACTCCCTCATGTATCGAGCGGTGAAGCCAAAGCTGAAATCCTTTCGAGGTTTTCGGAATTGAGGTGGAGTTCAGATACAAGCCCCCATCATAGCGGTACTCCGCTTGATGGCGGTAGTTGACCATAATTAGCAGGAGTTGATACACAATCCCCACCCGCCCGATCGCGATCGCCTCAGCGAAGCGTCACGCTCGGTGGACTAATTGAATTAAGATTTGGCTTTAAGGCTGTTTAATTTTATGACTGCAAAAACAATGACCTCGATCGATCCTGTCCTGCGCTACCCGGTTTTGGGCTCCCGCCGCTTCAGCAATTACTGGTGGGCGACGGTGGTCAGCATTGGAGGGACTGGTTTCCTGCTGTCGGGCATTTCCAGCTACTTGCACGTTAACCTGCTGCCTTTTGCTGACCCGACTCAGCTCATTTTCATCCCCCAAGGCATTGCGATGGGTTTCTACGGTGTCTGTGGCGTGCTTTTGGCGCTCTACTTGTGGCTGACTATTCTCTGGGATGTCGGTGGCGGTTACAACGAGTTCGATCGACAAACTGGTAACATTCGGATCTTTCGCTGGGGTTTTCCCGGCAAAAACCGCAAAGTTGATTTTAATTGCAAGACATCGGAGGTGCAATCTGTGCGGGTAGACATTAAAGAAGGTCTCAATCCCCGCCGCAGTATTTATCTTAAGCTCAAAGACCGCCGTCAGTTTCCCTTGACTAGAGTCGGACAGCCGATTGCTTTGTCTGAAGTGGAAAATCAAGCGGCCGAATTGGCTCGATTTTTGCAAGTTCCCCTCGAAGGACTTTAGGGATTTTCGATTGGCGATTTGAGATTTTAGATTGGTAATGTCTCGTAGGGTGCGCCGGGCCGCGCACCTTACCTACCTGGTAAGTGAAAAAGATCGATCGGCGAGTAAGCCCGTTACCAATTTTTGAATCTATCAATTAACCATACTTCCGACAGTTTTTGATGGCCAACCGTAGAATAAGGGTTGCAAGGATCGGCGGCAAGTTCGCTATCAAAGCAAAATCGCGGTTTTCAGACTACGAACTACAAACAGTTCAGACTATTGAATTAAAATCTTTAGTTGCCAAGTCCGTAATTGACTCAAAGTGAAAATACAAATGCAAATGCAAATCAAAATTCAGCGGTGGTTGTTCTCACTTTTAATAATTGGCGCGTTGTTTGTCGGAGGATGTGGTAGTTCTCCTGTGGCTAACTCGACTCCGACATCGAATCCGGCGTCAGGTGAAAGTATTTCTTTGTCTCCGTCTCCGTCTCCTTCTCCTGCATCTGTAGCGGCGAGTTCGCAATTTAGCAATTTGCCACGATTGGAAGGAAAAGCAACGGTGGTGATGACTGTTAAAGGGGCTCCAATTACGATCGAACTCGACGGCACAAATGCGCCAATTACGGCGGGCAATTTTGTCGATTTGGTTCAGAAAGGTGTCTACGACGGGCTGGTATTTCACCGAGTCGTGCGGGAACCTCAGCCTTTTGTAGTTCAGGGTGGCGATCCCCAGGGTAAAGACCCTAAATTCCCTACGGCGCGGCTGGGAACTGGTGGTTTTATTGACCCGAAAACTACTGTAGAACGCAGGATTCCTCTGGAAATTAAAGCTAAAGGTGCTGCAAATCCGACTTACAGTGCGACGCTAGAAGAAGCTGGGGTTAAGGAGAAACCCGTGTTGATGCACAGTCGCGGGGCTGTGGCTATGGCTCGATCGCAGAGTCCTGATTCGGCTTCTTCTCAGTTTTACTTTACTTTGACCGATGTGCCGTTTTTGGACGGTAGCTATGCGGTTTTTGGGTACGTCAAGCAAGGCATGGATGTTGTTGATAAGATTGAAGCGGGCGATCGCATTGAGAAAGCTACCGTTACTCAGGGTTTGGAAAATTTTAAGGCTGTTAATTAGTAGTCAGTTGGCAGTTGGCAGTTGGCAGTTGGCAGTTGGCAGTAGTCATTTGAGAAACAACTGCCTTCTACTTTCTACTTTTTGCCAAAAGCAAGCCTTTTACTTATGGATGTTGTTGTTACCGGAATTGGTCTTGTTTCGGCTTTAGGTACTCTGGATGATGGCTGGAAAAGATTGTTGTCCGGGAAGTCGGGAATTCGACAACATCAACCTTTTTTAGAAATAGAACCGCTACCTTTGGCTTTGGTTGGCACAAAACCTGCTGATTTAATAACTTTAATTCGGCAGGTTTTAGCAGATGCTTTGCAAGATGCTAATTTGACTTTGCCTTTGCCTGATTGCGGGATTGCGATCGGTTCTAGCCGTGGCTTCCAGGCAAATTTGGAACAGTTGGCGAGGGAAGGAAGTTCGGCAACGGATTCTGTAACGGATGTAACGGATGTCAGGAAGAAGTCCGATGGAAGTCGGAAGAGGGAAGAAGTCAGATGGAAGTCGCAAGAGGAAAGAGAATTCTCAATTACCGATTCGCAATGCCCAATGCCCAATGCCCCATGCCCAATGCCCAATGCCCAATGCCCAATTCCCAATTCTCAATTTGTGAATTTTTTGCCTCACATGGGGGCGATCGCAGCGGCGAGGGCAATTGGTTCGACGGGGCCGGTATTGGCACCGATGGCTGCTTGTGCGACGGGCCTACAGTCGATCGCCCGTGCTGTTGATTTAATCCGCACGGGTGAGTGTCAGCGGGCGATCGCAGGTGCTGTGGAAGCGCCTATCACACCGCTGACTCTGGCTGGATTTAGCCGGATGGGTGCTTTGGCAAACAATGGGTGCTATCCCTTTGATGAAAATCGGGAAGGCTTTGTACTCGGTGAAGGCGGGGCTTTATTTGTATTAGAATCGGCCGAGTTGGCAAGGCGTCGTGGTGCTAAAATTTACGGTCGAGTTTCTGGTTTTGGCTTGACAAATGATGCTTGTCATGCTAACGCGCCGGATCTGGGGGGGGAAAGTGCGATCGCGGCGGTAAATCAATGTTTGAAACGCAGCAATTTGGCGGCGATTGATATAGATTTTATTCACGCTCACGGTACTGCAACTGAGTTAAATGACCGACACGAAGCACTGTTAATTGAGAAGTTATTTCACCGAGGAGTTGCTGTTAGTTCGACGAAGGGGGCTACGGGTCATACTTTGGGAGCTTCGGGAGCTTTGGGCGCGGCTTTTTGTTTGATGAGTATTAAATATCAGATGTTGCCGCCTTGTGTTGGAATGAAAAAACCGGGGTTTGAATTAGATTTTGTTCGCTCTGCGCGATCGGCTATTGTCAGAAATGCGGTTTGTTTAAGTTTTGGCTTTGGCGGGCAGAATGCTGCGATCGTTTTATCTGGCGATCGTTAATTTTTGTAAACTCGGTTGATCGGCATTTAAATTACACGATCTCTCTACAGTTAAAATCTTCTGAGGTGGCCGGAGTCCCCCCACATCTAATTTAAATCTCAAAAATAGTACAATATTTATGTATTTTAGTCAATTAACTGAGAATTTTGGTGAGCTTGCTGGTGCTGCTATGCTAGTCTGGCTCTGCATCCCGACGCTAATCCTTGCGTCAAAGCCTCGGAGGCTAGAAAAGAGAGCCAGATTAAAGCAGTATTGTATTTTATTAACGCACCGATGGTGATCAGCGAAAATAGAAGAAAGAAACTGTTTAAATTAAGTCTCAGGTATTTTCACATGGATCTGGCCTCTCATCGATTTATGTCTTATTTTGAACCAGAGCAAGCTGCTCACCTTTGCCAAATAGCTGTTTTGGAGAGTTTTGCTGAGGAAACGCTGGTTTTTGAAGAAGGAGAAACAGCGGATTTTTTATATCTAGTTTTAGAAGGGAAAGTCGAGTTTAGCAAGCGTATCGAAAATCATAAATATCAAACTGTTGCTGTCGCTAACCCAGACGATTATTTTGGCGAACTCGGAGTTTTAGACGGAGAGCCTCGCAGTGCTAGAGCTGTGGCAGTTGCAGGCTCGACTTTGGCCAAAATAGACCGTGAAGAACTAATAAAAAATCTCCAGTTTGCTAAAGGCAGTTCGGTACTGCAAATGTTTAGTTTCATTACTAAAAATTTACGGGATACCACGGATCAATATGTTAGCCAGTTGGTACACAAACAAAAAATGGTATTGGTAGGAGAAATGGTGAGTACAATTATTCACGATTTCAAAAGCCCTTTTACCGGAATTAAACTCTCCAGTGAAGTGATCAAAGAAATGCACCCGGATGAGGAAACTCAGGAGTGGTGCGAACTTATTCAATTGCAGGTTCAGCGAATGTTGGGGATGGCTGAAGAAGTGTTAGAATTTTCGCGGGGTAATTCTGTATTAAATAAAAAACCAGTTAATCTAATTCAGACGTTGCAGCAGTTTCAAAAGTTGAACCGAGTTTATTTTGAAGCAGCAAAAGTAGATTTGGTAGTACGGGTGGCAGAAGTGATAGTGGAAGCGGACGAAAATAAGATTTTGCGCGTTTTACAAAATTTAGTTGGGAATGCGGTTGAGGCTTTTGGCGGACGAGGGGGGCGGGTGGAGATTGCTGCGTGGCAAAGTGAGGAGTGGGCAGAAATTAGCATTTACGATAACGGCCCGGGCATTCCGCAGGCAATTAAGGAAAAGTTATTTGAACCGTTTGTGACCTATGGTAAACGGACTGGTACTGGGTTGGGAACAGCAATTGTTAAGTCGATGGTTGAGGCTCACAAAGGGCAAATTACTTATGAGTCGGAGGACGGAAAAGGCACAACTTTTTACATCCGCTTGCCGAAAACCCGGGCTTTAGCAGATCAAATTTAAGTAGGTAGGAAGATATATATAGCCTTTCTCAGAAAGATGAGGTACTACCCGGCATAGGGCATAGGCCTCCGTGGGCATAGGGCATAGGCCTCCGTGGGCATACCTCACTTTTTTGAAAACCGCTATACTGAGGACTTTCTCACTAAGCCTCATATCGATTCCGCTTGCACCGGAATAATTGTTGACTGTTGACTGTTGACTGTAGAAGGAGGTGTCAAAAAAATGAAAATTGCGCGAATTATTGGTTGGCAGATTGATTCGACTTTACTCCCGACGATGAAGCGCGGATTTTATATCATTCCGGCGCAGCCGGAATTGATATCAGAGACTGGGTTGATGAGTAGATATCTTGTTATCAAACAATATTTTTCTAATAAACCGGGTTTAAGAGCGTAAGTCCTAATACTGTGTAGCGACTTGCCGAATCAAGTAGAATTGAATTAACGAAATGCTAAAAATCTGATGCCAGTTAATATTCAAACCTTACCCACAGAAGTTATCAACTTAATTGCCGCCGGCGAAGTGATTGACTCGATCGCCTCCGCGGTACGAGAATTAGTTGAAAATTCTCTGGATGCTGGCGCAACTCGCATCGTTGTTTCTGTCTGGCCCGAACAGTGGCGGGTGCAAGTTGCAGATAATGGTACAGGAATGGATCTGGAAAATTTGCGGCAGGCGGCTTCGCCTCACAGTACGAGCAAAATTACCACGGAAGCTGACCTTTACAAAATTGATACTTTGGGATTTCGTGGGGAAGCTTTGCACAGTTTAGCTCAGTTGGGCTGTTTGGAGGTTTTGAGCCGATCGAATGATTTGGGATTGGGGGATTTTTCGGAAAATCGAGAATCGGCGCAAACCCCCGCCAAATCTTCCTTTAACAAGGGGGCAATTGAAAATGCTCGATCGGGCTGGCGGGTGGTTTACAATAACGCGGGCGTTGCTGTGGAGGTGGAAACAGCGGCGATCGCTCCGGGTACGGTGGTGACTGTTGATAATTTGTTTGGCAATTGGCCTGTGCGCCGCAGTTTTTTGTCGCCCGCACAGCAAATGCGATCGATCCAATTAACCCTTCAGCAAATTGCTATTTGTCACCCGCACGTTAATTGGCAGTTGCGTCAAGGAAATACGCCTTGTTTGCACGTAACTCCTGGTAGCACAGCGGAACAACTTTTACCTCAATTTGTGCGCGGTGTGCGATCGAGCGATTTGCAGTATTTAAAAGTAAATTTGCCTTCAGTTCCTGAAAGGAATAAATCGCCAGATTATTTCGCACACACGCAATTGTTTTTGTCAAAAACACAGCCGAGTTACCAATGCCCAATTCCCGATGCCCAATTCCCAATGCCCAATGCCCCATGCCCACTTCCCAATTCCCAGTTTTTAGAATTAGTAATTGGTTTGCCAGATCGCTGTCACCGCAGGCGGCCGGATTGGGTGAAAGTTGGGGTAAATCGGCGAGTTGTGCGATCGCCCGAATTAGAGCAAACTATTCTCAGCGCCTTTGCGCGCACTTGTCCGCGCGATCGCTATCCCGTGTGTTTTGTCCACCTGCAAATCTCCCCTTCGGAAATCGACTGGAACCGCCACCCGGCTAAGGTTGAAATTTATCTGCACGATCCGAGTTTTTGGCAAGCGCAAGTTAGCGCGGCAATTACTCGTGCCTTGCACCTGAATGATGATGTTTTGCCGCCTGTCCCTATTCCCGATCGAGTGGGACAATTGCTGAAGGCGTCGGAACAAAAAAGTGCTTACAGTGTCGGGATTTCGGCTAGGGAGAATGATGACGGCGGCGAACAGGAAAAAGCTCATAAAATAGGATTGATGGAATTGAGGGCGATCGCTCAAGTTCACAATACTTACATTGTTGCAGAACATTCCAGCGGCATGTGGTTGGTGGAACAACACATCGCTCACGAGCGCGTTTTGTACGAGCAATTGTGCGCGGCTTGGCAGCTAAAATGTCTAGAAAAACCAGTAATTCTCAGTCAATTATCTGCACTGCAAATTGAGAATTTATCCCGCTTGGGTTTGGAAGTAGAAAGTTTTGGCGAACAGCTATGGGCTGCCCGCGAAGTTCCTGAATTGTTAGCCGATCGAGATGACTGTGCGGATGCGCTTTTTGAACTCAGTAAAGTCGCAGATTTACAAGCGGCTCAAGTTGCGACTGCTTGCCGTAGTGCTATGCGAAACGGTACTCCTTTGAGTCTTTCCCAAATGCAAAATTTGTTGGATGAATGGCAGCAAACTCGTAATCCGCGCACTTGTCCTCACGGCCGCCCTATCTATTTTGCTTTGGAAGAATCGACTCTCGCTCGGATTTTTCGCCGCAGTTGGGTGATTGGTAAAAGTCACGGGATTTGAAAGTTGATTTGATATCCGAGGGCGTTCACCTCAGTCTGGCTCGCTCGAAAAAAATATCGTGAAGCTTTATTAAAAATAGGAGCTGATTTAGAGTAAAAAACTTATAATATATTAAAATTTAAATAAGGCACTGTTTTTAATATCTTTTGGGCAACAGGCAAGATGACTGTTCCACAAGAAAAAATGCCGATCTTACCCGAAAAAATTTAATTATACTACAAAAAGCAGCAACAGGCAAGATGCCTGTTCCACAAGAAAAAGTACCTGTTTTACCATAAGAAAGGTTAATTATACTACAAAAAATGCCGATTGACCCGAATAATTTTTGTTGTGGAACAGGCATCTTGCCTGTTCGTTGTGGAACAGGCATCTTGCCTGTTCCTGATCTGGGTACAGAATGTAAATTCAAAATAAATCAATAATAAATATGGATTTTCCGATCGCCCGACAACTATTTTATCGAGAAATAAATCAGCCAGATGGCTCGATAGACCTGGCGAAAGCTGCCCTATATATGGCTTTGGAAGAATACCCAAATTTAGAGCCAGAGGAGTATCTAAATGCTCTCGACACGATCGCAGATGAAGTGCGCGATCGTCTGCCGGCACAGAATTATCCGCTGCGGATTATTCAAACTATTAACGCCTATTTATACGGGGAGTTGCAGTTTGCGGGCAATGATGTTGATTATTACGACCCCCGCAATAGCTTTTTGAATGAAGTGATCGATCGGCGTACTGGCATTCCAATCTCTTTATCTTTGGTTTATTTGGAGGTTGCTAAGCGCATTGATTTTCCGATGGTGGGAATTGGGATGCCGGGACATTTTTTAATTAGACCGGATTTTGAAGATGCTGGCATTTTTGTTGATGCGTTTAACGGCGGCGAAATCTTGTTTCCTGAAGATTGTCAAGCCAGACTTTCTCAAATTTATGGTCAACCTATGGAGTTGCAGCCGGCTTTTCTCGCCCCGGTAAGTCGCCGACATTTGTTGGGGCGAATGCTGGGAAATCTGAAGGCGATTTACTTGCAACAGGGAGATGCTGTGAGGGTACTCTGGGCGATTGAACGGATTTTGCTGCTGTTTCCCGATGCGCTGGGGGAACGGCGCGATCGCGGAATTCTCTATTATCAACTGGGACGCTTGGTAGAAGCGCGCCACGATTTGGAACTATACCTGAGAAATGCTCCGAATGCTCCTGATGCTGCTAGAATTCGCCAATTGGTCGATCGGCTCGATCGGGATATGTGAACTTAAATTTGGTATCGATCGCACACTATAGCCATCCTCGCATCATTTGTAAATTTCTTACTCCCTCCCCTTGATAAGGGAAGGGTTGGGGTGGGGTCAAAAATTTACGACTCCTGCAAGGATTGCAATATAAGAGGTGAAAGCGACACTCCATAAACTGCTGCCCGACGGCCCAATTTCGCTTTTATAATTTTTGCAAAGCTATCTAAAATTGTCAAATAGCTAAGTGTAACATATAAATTGTCAATTAATACCTATCTTTTGATAGGTTAAATTTGCTTGACATGACTGTAAAATCATAGGTCATTTACCGAACTTCCGAGTCAACTTTCCAGACTGATACCCCCACTGATACCCCCACTGATACCCCCACTGATACCCGCACAGATACCCCCACTGATACCCCCACAGACGAGCCATCTAAAAAGTATTTTGACGTAAAGAGGCACAAACTCATGAACTTTCAGTTTCAACAAGGTTATCTCACCGGAATGCAACCGCTGTCAGCCCATTTAACCAAAAGAATGTCAAAGTCTTTATCATTGGGTTTGGCGCTTTTGCTGGGAACAAGTGCAGTATTCCTAAGCAGCGACAAAGCCTTTGCATTAGATAATGTTACCGTAAAATACGGTGCTGTTGACGTAACATTACCGATGAGCGACTTACAAAGCTTTGCACAAACCGGCCAAGCATCATCTCAACTGCAAAGCGTTCTGAGTCTTGCGAAACAAACTCCCGAGTCGGTGCGCGAAATATTAACGCGAGAAGTGCCTTTAGATTCCCAATTAGTAGCGCGGCTAGCAAGCACTTATTTTGGGGAAATTGTTTTCAAAGAATTAGGCGAGGTTGCTTATGCGCCGACTGCGAGGCTTCAAAGCGTGCCCGCACTGCGCGATGCTTTAGTCGCAGCTTCCAAAGATGGCAAAATATCGCTGATTGAAGTGATGCAAAATTACAGCCCTGCGGCCTTAGAAGTTGACGGCAATCAAGCGATGGTTATCTACGAGCGAGTGATTAAAGATGTGCAAGATTTGCAAGCTTTGTATCAGAATTCCCCGGCTTTGCAAAATACCGCCGGCCAAGCGGTGAATTCTGCTAGACAAATGATTTGTCAGCCCAGTCCATCAGGAAGTGCGAAATAAATAACTGAAATTCCAGGGAATTGGGAATTGGGAATTGGGAATTGGGAACTGGTGCTTTCTTTCCCTATTAGCTCTTAATTTTCATCTATTACCAATGACCCATTCCCGATGCCCGATGCCCGATGCCCAATTACCAATTATACCTTACCCATTCTTTGAGATAGTTGCTCGGCTACCCGCTTGAGTCGGCGGAGTTGGTCTTTCATATCTTTTTCCGTCCAAGGGGCTGCCAAGCGATTGAAACCAAATCTAATTAAACGATTGGGAATTTGAAATTCAAAGCGGTTAATCAAGAGAGTTCCTTGGATTTGCGGCTGGCATTCCCAACGATCGCATCCTTTGAAAAATCCGTCAAACCCCCAAACAATTAAACCTGGTTGTCGCTCCAACACAACACTCTCTAAAGAGGGTTGCAAAACTGGAATTTTTATGATAAATAAGCTGCGACTTCCTACGGCAGTATCCCATTCGCCCTGGGGATCGCAGCGTAGCAAGGGATTGAGCCACTTGTGCATTAAAGTGCGATCGACTATACAGCGCTCCACCAGAGTAGCAGCAGCGTGAATTTCAATGGATTGCTCGAAAACTTGACGAATTGACATGAGAACCTGCAACAAGGAGGGTATTACAAAACTTTGCTTAGTTTATAGTCCTTTATTTACTTGTAACGTCAATTTTTCCAGAAATTAAAAGATTGACACACTCATAAATACAGTGTATCATCTTGAAATAAAGTATATATACCGATTATGGAGTTAGTCGAAAGGCACATCATTAAACCCAATCATAGGTTTTATCGAGAAGCCGATCGACTGTCTTGGCTGTACAAAAATCTTTACAATAGCGCTAACTACATCTACCCTCAAAACTTTTTCGCTAGCCAACAAACAAACACTCTGGCTGTTTATCACGCCCTCAAAACAAGTCCTGATTACAAAGCACTGCCCGCAAAGGTAGCACAAAGCACGATCGGCTTAGTCCTCAAAGCATGGACTAGCTACTATCTGGCGGTGCGAAACTATCAAGAAGACAGCACAAAATTTAAAACCGCACCGCAACTTCCTCATGATAAAGGCTCAAGAGATCGAAAAAGAGAGGACGGGCGCTATGTAGTTGTATTTAATAGTCAAGCAGTCAACAAAAAAGCCTTAAAAAAAGGATATGCTCGTCCCTCTGGGACTAATATTTGGTGGCTGTCAAAAGTCACCTCGATTCTGGAAATCCGGATTGTTCCCAAAGTAGGTTGTTATGTTGTCGAGGTACTCGATGAAAAGTTAGAACAGCCTTTACAAGTTAATCAGAGAGTAGCTGCCATAGATTTAGGATTAAACAATCTGGCAATATTAACCTACAATGTTCCTGGGTTAGTACCGACAATCTACGAGGGACGGGGTGTTAAGTCAAGAAACCAATACTGCAATCAAGTTTCATCGGCATTGAAATCATGGCTCCCCCTAGCGCAAAAAACCAGTAAAAAACTCGCCCGATTGTGTCACAAGCGTAACTGTAAAGTGGATTACTACCTCCACACGAGGTGTTCCGCAATTATTAAAGAACTCGTTAATCATCACATGGGCTTGCTAGCGATCGGCTGGAACCATGATTTTAAAGATGGGATTAATACCGGTAAGGTTAATAATCAAAATTTTGCCTGTATTCCCCATTGCCGGTTCGTGCAAATGTTGCAGTACAAAGGACAACGTGCGGGAATTCAAGTTGTGTTAGTTGAGGAGAGTTACACCTCCAAATGTTCAGCTTTGGATTTGGAACCAATTCAACAACATTCCGACTACATTGGCAGTAGGGTAAAAAGAGGATTGTTCAGAACCAAAACAGGACGCTTCCTAAATGCCCATGTAAACGGTTGTTTGAATATTGGCCCAAAAGCAGTCGGAGATGGGTGTATCCCAAATTCGAGAGAGGGTTTTGTAGTTAACCCAGTACGATTAAAAGTGTACAAACATTAAATTTAGGCGATGTCTAGATTTTTTGGAACTATTATTAAAGTTTCGTCTTCTCCTTGTCAAATCTGACGTTAACCTGAGAAAAAAATGAATGAAACTTGGCAAGAAATAACTCAACCGATATCGGGCCCCATAGCGGCTTTGTCCGATCGCGTTTTGGCACAGGCCCAGCCCGGGAATGCCCTGACAGATGCAGAACGCGGAATTAACAATTTCATTCAGGGCTCAAACATTGAAAATCTCATCTGGGCCGTCGGTATCCTGCTCATTGGCTTGATAGTATCAGCCCTCGTGTCTTCTGTCGTCGGGGGATTGCTAAAGAAGACTACGATCGACAATCGGCTGGCTGCTTGGATTACCGGCCGACCGGAAGGAGCTGGAGCTCCGCAAGTGGAAAAATGGATTTCCGCAGCGGTGTTCTGGATCATTTTTGTCTTTTTCCTAATTGCCTTTTTCAACCGGCTGAATCTAACGGCTGTCTCGCAACCCCTCAATACTTTTCTCAATCAAATTACCGGTTTCTTGCCGAAGTTAGCCGGCGCGCTAATTTGGTTGGGGATTGCTTGGGTGTTGGCAACTGTCGCCAAAATGGCCGTATCGCGGGCGATGCGGGCTTTTAGCGTGGACGAGCGCTTGAATCAGGAAGTGGGTGCAGCGCCCACTGAGCGCCCTTTGCTGCTGAGCGATACTGTGGCGAATGCACTGTACTGGTTCATCTTTCTGCTGTTTTTGCCGCTGATTCTCGACTCACTGGAAATGCAGCAGGCTCTGCTACCGGTTAATAATTTACTCAACCAAATTCTCGCGGCAATTCCGAAAATTCTGGAAGCTGTGCTGATTGGGTTTGTGGGCTGGCTGCTGGCTATGGTAGTGCGGCGGATTGTCACAAATCTATTGGCGGCTGCTGGGGCGGACGCTTTGGGCGCTCGGTTTGGAATTTCGCGGACTTCGGGCGGACAATCGCTGTCGTGGATTGTCGGTACGATCGTCTATGTTTTGATTTTGATTCCAACCGCGATCGCAGCTCTGAACGCTTTGGACATTCAAGCGATTTCGCAGCCTGCTGTCGCGATGCTCAACGACATTTTGGGCGCGGTTCCCAAAATATTCACGGCGGCGCTGATTCTGGCGCTTGCTTACATTTTGGGCCGCTGGGTAGGCGATTTGGTTACTAATATCCTGACCGGAATTGGCTTTAACAATGTCTTTTCTTGGTTGGGAGTGCAGGCACCGAAACAGTCGCTGAGGCTACCGCCAAGTTCGATCGATCCCGACGCAACGATTCTTCAGGAACCGGAACTTCCAGCCCGCACGCCTTCTGAGTTTGTCGGCATTGTGGTGCAGGTGGGCATCCTGCTGTTTGCAGTGGTGGCGGCTACCGACGTGCTGCAAATTCCAGCGCTGACGGCGATTGTTAGCGGTATTGTCCTAGTTGCAGGTCGGGTGCTGGCCGGTTTGGTGGTATTTGCGATCGGCTTGTATTTGGCGAATCTGGCGTTTAGTTTGATTGCCAGTTCTGGAACTCGCCAAGCGCGGCTTTTGGGCCAAGCGGCTCGGGTTGCGATTATTGCCTTTGTTTCGGCCTTGGCGCTGCAACAGATGGGCATTGGCAGCGATATTGTGAATTTGGCTTTCGGGCTGCTGCTTGGGGCGATCGCAGTTGGCATTGCTCTAGCTTTTGGTTTGGGCGGGCGCGAGATTGCGGCCGACCAAATTCGCGAATTGTTAGCGTCGTTTAAACAAGATAAGACGCCACGTTTGTAATTCTATAAAATGGCGTTTGTCAAGTACAAACGCCATTTTTTTATGATTAATTTCATTGTTAGGGTCGCGAAGCAATCGCAAAGCCTTTGAATTTGAGGATACAGCTATAGACTGTTCGGAAGCAGAGATTGATTCTTGTTTCTGGGCCGATGCCCCTAATTGAGAATGGTAAGAGCTGCATCGCCGGCCCTAAAACAACAAAACCTTCTCTATGAGAAGGTTTTATCACAATCGGAGCGGCGGGATTTGAACCCACGACCCCTACTACCCCAAAGTAGTGCGCTACCAAGCTGCGCTACGCCCCGACAGCTTTAATAGCTTAGCATAGAATTCCCGAAAAAGTCAAAAAACTTTTAAAACTTTTGCAGCCTGCACCAAAGTCGGAACCGCAGCCGCCGGCCAAAAACCCTCGCACCTCCTGCCAGCATTCAAGATCAACTGCACGCTGTAAGCTTCGGGATAGCCTTCCACCTGCACCCACAGCAAGTCGCTTTCGGCTTCAATGGCGATTTTTTCCTCGTCCATTAACTCAGAGGCCATTTGACTCATTGTGCCTGCTAATTGCCCCAACAATCGGCAAAAATCGTTTAACTCAGCCTCTGTGAGTTCGTGAGCCCAACCGTCGCCAGCCACCAAACCCTTAAACTCCTGGGCCTCCGGGTTCCATCCCAAACGCCACCCAACACCCGTTTTAATTACACGTTCCACCATTGAGGGATTTTAGATTTTAGATTTTGGATTTTAGATTAGTAGGACTTACCCATAAATACGAAAGAAAACGGGTTTTTTACCTGTGTTAAAGGCTCAACAGCAATATTTCCGTAAAAAACCCGGTTTCTGCATTCCTGAGTATTACGGTGCCAGCAACTTCGCATCTCCCGGCTGGGGCTGCGGTATCTCCGGCGAATTCGATCGCCCTTGTGGTTTTTCCCCCGCCGTCGGTGTGCGCCCACGCCCGGAATTCTCCGTAAAAACATCAACCAAAGCTTGAACCAAAGCATCCCGCTGTGCTCTATTTAACTTTTGAATAGCAGCACGATCCTGTTCCATTGGATTTGAGCGCAAAACGTCCTTTCCCGGATACACGCTTTCCACCAAATAATCTGGAGTCGCCCCCAGATAGTCAGCTAAACTCAACTTCCAATCAAAGCGGTAATTGGGCGGCCTTCCTTTGACAAATACGTGATATCGAATCAACCGCCCGACTAAAGTATTGGTAGGATCGACTTTTCCGGTTTCCTTAGAAATGTAGTTATTTTCGATCGGGAAATCCGGCAATTTTTCGTACACCAATTTCCACGCATCTTGCACCCTCACTTGTGGCGGCGCAGATTGTTGAGCGATCCGCTGCACTGAGGCAGACTCAGAACTCCGCAGCAGCGAAGGTTCCAAAGCCGACATACTCAGTTCCCCGGATTCCAATACCCAACTCAAAAGCGTGAAAATCGCTACACTCAAAGTAACCAAGAGAAAACTTAAGCCCTGCTTTAATCTATTCACGGTTTTGACAATAATTTCAAAAATAGAATAATTTCATAAACTTACCCCCAAGCAGATGTCCTAGTTTCTAATTTTAGGATTTACGCTCATCAACCCGGTTTTTTAGAAAAATCAGAGGTTTCTTAACAAGGTAACTAGGAATAAACCGGGTTTCTCGTCCCGCCCGCCCAAGTCTTGTTTAAAAAAGTTGTGAGTTTTGAGTTGACAAAAATTGCTCGCAATTCACCACTCAAAACCCAAAACTCCCAAAGTCTAGATGTCTCCGATAATTTCCGGCTGAGTCAGTTCATCCGACATCTCAAATATCGCCCGCATTACAGGTTTCATTTGATGGTCGTCCATATTGTCAAAATCTTCATAGCGACGGCGTTTTGCGCGGTTCGCCACCTGCACCGTAATCCGATAGCGGTTGGATGCAGCACTGATCAACTCTTCCGCGCGACGGGTTAGCTGAGTAGAATCGAAGGGTGGACGCTTATTAGCCATGAGACTACCTACATTATGTAATGTTACATTCTAGTCTAGTATGTCAAGATTCATAAATTACTAACTGAGTATTATTGCTTATGCAGGTAGCAACAGCCTATTCCTTTGGTCACTTGCATCGGGGAAATTCTCATCCCCTCAAATTGGTTGCTTTCGGTGACAGCTTAATCTACGGTTTCGGCGACGGTGTAGGCGGGGGTTGGGTGGAAAGATTGCGGCGCCAGTGGATGTTACCGGAGAGTGCAGGACACGTTTTATACAATTTGGGCGTTCGGGGCGATCGGGCTTATCAAGTCTCCCAGCGACTCGAAAACGAGTTTCGCCACCGTGGCGAACTCAGAAACCGTTTCCCGGATGCGATTATTCTTTCGGTAGGCCTCAACGATTCGGCGAGAGTGCAGTCGCCTACCGGGCGCAGCTACACTGAGTTTGAACATTTTAAAACTGTTTTGGATCATTTGTTAAACCTATCCCAACAACTTTGTCCGGTGATATTTGTCGGGATGGTGCCGGTGGATGAAAGTAAAATGCCTTTTCAAGATTGTTTGTATTACAGTCATGCTGACCAATATCAGTATAAAGAAGCAACAAAATTAGCTTGTGAGTTGCGGGGAATTCCCTATTTAGATATTTTTGATAAATGGATAAATCGGGGCAGTGATTGGTGGCGATCGCGCTTGATTGCAGATGGGCTGCATCCCAATGCAGGTGGGTATCAATCTTTATTTGAAGATGTGACAAGTTGGGAACCGATCGCCGCTATTAGTCATTAGTCATTAGTCATTAGTCATTAGTCATTAGTCATTAGTCATTAGTCATTAGTCATTAGTCATTAGTTATTACTCCACTCGATCGAGGGCGGACACTCTTGGCACCGCCCCTACATATATAAAGGTTCTGCATCTAGAACTCTATAAGTTCAAGGTAGATAAGGAAGATAAGCAACATAAGGATTTTAAGGAATTTAAGCATTTTAAAATTACCCAATCACCATAAAAATATTTATTTTAAAAGACCGTATCTTCCCCGCACACGAAGTAAAATTCTTCAATAATGATTACATAACTGAGGGAAAAAGCAAGTTGGGCAGAATCAATCAGCCTATCAAAAGCTTAGTTCTACTCAATAAAAAAAATGTGTAAATTGGAGAATCAAAAATGTCTGTATTACATCGCATTAAATCTGGTACATCTGTTTTATTAACACTGGGAACAGTTGCCGGAACCGCAGCGCCGATGCTAACTGCCGCGCCTGCTTTTGCTCAGACAGCTTTTTCGGATGTTAATAATAACTACTGGGCAAAAGACTTTATTCAAGATTTGTCAGAAAGAGGAATTATCAAAGGATTTCCCGATGGCAGTTTCCGCCCGGATGCACTGGTAACGCGGGCTGAATTCGCGGCAATGATCCGTTCTGTGAAAAAGGCAAAAACCCGCGCTGCTGTGAGGTTTGCTGATGTTCCGTCTAATTTTTGGGCAAGCGGGGCGATCGCAGAAGCTTACGAAATGGGATGGATGTCTGGCTATCCCGGCAATGTTTTCAGGCCGACACAGCAGATTCCTCGCGTTCAAGTTGTAGTCGCTTTAAATAACGGCATGGGCTATGAGCCTAAGTGCGATTTTCAAGATGTTCTCAGTTACTATAGCGATGCGGGTGAGATTCAAAGTTATGCTGTCAAAAGCGTTGCTGCTGCTACTGAAAAACAGTTAGTTGTCAGCTATCCTAATCCTAAATCTCTCAAACCGAACAAGGCAGCAACGCGAGCTGAAGTAGCTGCTTTTATCTATCAAACATTAGTGAGTACCAATCAAGCAAGAGCAATTAATTCTCCTTACATTGCTAAGATTGATGTTAGCGAGTCTGTTGCTGTGCAAATTCCCAGGGGGGTGACTATCCCAATTGAGTATGCAAAAGGCAAGATTTTGCTCGCCCCCAATGACAAATCTCCGATTACGCTGACTGTAGCTGCGGATATCACGGGTAATAATAGCCAAGTGGTGATACCGGAAGGCTCGAAAATTAGTGGCGAATTGCGATCGACTGCTTCGGGCGTTCAGTTTGTGGCTCAAGAATTAAGTATCATCAACGGCAGCAGAGTGCCTCTCAATGCCACTTCGCAAGTGATTACTAGGAAAGAAACTGTTACCAAGGGCGTTAATGTTGGTAATCTGGTTAAGAATACGGCGTTGGGTGCAGCAGCAGCGGCGGCGATCGCAGGTGTTACGGGCGATCGGGCGATCGCGACTGAAGAGGTGCTCGGCGGTGCGGGAATCGGGACTTTGATCGGAGTATTTTTGGGTCGAGATAAAGTCGATTTGTATGCTGTTAATCCCGACACCGATTTAGATTTGCTGTTGAATTCCGATTTGGTAGTTGGTACTGCCAGCACAGGCATTTGTAGCGCTCGATAAAGCCGATACTTAGAAATTTCCTCAAACCCCTCGCCTTGCCGGAGAGGGGCTTTATGTGTGTATTTTACCTCGCTACAGGTGCATCTAATCAAACAATTACTCAGGAATTTTTTAACTTGTAAATTTCTACGGACATCCCAAACTTTCGCGGGTAGAAACTCCCGTCACGGGATTGACACCATCTGCTTTCTCGCACAGGATACTTACTTGATAAGCGTCGATAATCGCGTCACTAAAATCAGCGCCGGAAATTGCAGCATCAAAAAACCGAGTTCGAGTCATAATTGCCTCGGTAAAATTAGCATTCATTAAATTAGCGCCGTCGAATGTAACTCTATCTGCCAAAGCACCGGAGAGGTTGGCACCTGACAAGTTGGCATTCAGCAAAACTCCCTTAGTCAAAATCGCATTAGTTAAATCAGCACCTTGAAAATTTGTTCCCCGCATTTCAGCAGCGACAAATGTTCCCCCCGCTAAATCCGAGTTGGAAAAATCGCGATCGGATAAATTAATATTTGTGTAATTAATACTTGTTTTCGGTAGGGCAAATGCCGGAGTAGCACTCAGCAGCACCCACCCAAAAGCCAACACTAAACTTAAAACCAGGCTCAGGAAAATTCGGAAGACTCTTTTCATCATGATGGGAATGGGGAATTGGGCATAGTTGACTGTTGACTGTTGACTGTTGACTGTTAACTGTTGACTGTTGACTGTTAACTGTTAACTGTTGACTGTTGACTGTGGACTAATGACTAATGACTAATGACTCATGACTGTTGACTAATGACTCATGACTAATGACTAATGACTAATTAAAATCGCTTTACCCAATCTTCGCCAACGCGAAGCGTCAAGTCAGAATTGATTTCACCGGTAGAAGATGCTTCAATTTTACCGCCGCCTAACTCTTTTTGCAGTAGATTCGCTGCCTCTAAATCGCCTTGCTGAACAATAATTTGACTGTGACGCTCCTTCTGGGGCGAATCCTGCACTACAGATACATTAAAAAAGCCCTTTTTTGTGAGAAACTCACCAACGTTTTTTGCGGTTGTCGGTTTGCTAGAAGCGTTTTGGACAGCGATTTTGAGGTTCCTGGGCAAAACCGACTCGGTTGGGTTGCGAAATCGTCCTTGGGCAAAATCCGGCACGCCCGGGTTTAAATATTGTGTCATAATGCGATCGCGCCCGATCGAATCTACAATCCAATAACTCCTCAAATCGGCTTGTTCTGAACTCGAACTTCCAGGCAACATTACCATTTTAAAATTCTCTCGCTCCAATTGCAAACCAAAATTTGCCAGCGTCAATATTTCCTCATAATTTAGGTTTGTATCTACATATTTTTGCATCAATCGAACAATTTGGGGCAAGCGCACCAATACTGATGGACTTGTGAGGCGGTTCCGAATAGCTTGAATTAAAGATTGCTGCCGCTGAATGCGACCAATATCTCCTAAACCGTCGTTGCGAAATCGAGCAAATTGTTCTGCTTGTTCTCCGTTGAGAGTTTGCCATCCCTTGGCTAAGTTTATTTTTAACTTTTGGGCGCTATCTGTATAGGACATTGGGCGAGGTACAAATACCTCAATTCCGCCCAACAAATCGACTAATTCCTGAAACGCACTGCTGCTGACTCGCACGTATCGTTCAATTTTCGTATTGTTCAGCATACTGCTAACCAATCGCGTCGCCAAAGCGGCTCCTCCTCTAGCATTGGCTTCGCTAATTTTGCTGAAGGGAATTCCGGGAACTTCGACTTTAGTATCTCGCGGGACTGAAAGCAAACTAATAGATTTATCTCTAGGATCGAGGTGAAATAACAGTATTGTATCGCTACGACCGTTAAACATCTTAGGGCCATTGGCTGCTGCTTCCGGCACGCGGTCAATTCCCAATATCAAGATATTAACTGGCCGCGACAGGCGGTATCCAGAGCGGTTGGAGGATAGATAGTCAAAGCCAGTAGCTTCTAATACTCTATTAATAATTGGCGGTTCCACGGGAGCTAACAGAGCGGTAATTGCCCCCAGAGTGGCGGAAATTGCCGCTGTGAAAACTAGGAAAAATAGCCCCACTATATACAGGAAGAATTTAGGTTTTTTTCGAGAGATTTGATCGACTGGTGTAACAAAGTCTCTTTTAAAAATTGACAAGTTTTTCATTGACTTGCTGTTGGTTATTGCAGTTTTTCAGCTTTGCAGTAAAACTTGGGCGGTGCTTCTGGAAAGTATTTGAACATAGCCGGACACAGCCAGCCTTCGAGATTTTTCGATTCCCACCGATACCAGTTACCGCCGTATTCTGCTTTCAACCACAGCATTTCTGCTTGATATCCGGGAAATGGATTGGCTGAAAATAAAAGTCGGAAACCTTGAGCGGCATTGGGAATGTCTGCGACAAGCGCGTTAATCATTTCGGGGACGCCCTGAACAAATGGTTCTCGGACAAGTCCGACTCGCTCGTCGTCAAAAACCCAGGTGTACTGTTCGCGATAGGGGTAGATTACCATCATGGCATTGGACATGGTATTCGCCTCTTTTCATTTCCTTTGTTTTGTATGCAAAAATGCAAGTGTGGATACATTATATTCTGTTGCGCGGAAGTTGTGCGCTATCCGCTTTGACAACCCTGTTTTAACTTAGGAATTTTCGGGGTTTATTTACAAATTTTCTGCGGCGTGGGCGGATTGCCGAGGGTTAGAGATCTGGAGCTTTATAGCTGTTTTTTTTGTAATTTTTTATTTGATGTAAATAGTCCCAAATCAAAGAGAAATAAAGGTGATTCCTTGCCGGATTTTTACTCTTATTGTGCCTCTTTGTATAACCTTCACGACGTTTATAGTAACGACGAATAGTCGGTATTCACCAACACTCTGAGAACAGACACCCTAACTACAAACAGTTATCGGTTTGTAGTTGCGTCTTATGTTTCATTCCGCGAAGATCCAACTCCAATTCTCGTCAGCTCAACCAGCGCCTTAGCTAAATATTGATACTGCGGCAAAGTATTGTATAACTGAGCCGAAATCCTCACTAACTGCTTACTAGCATCAGGCCAAGGAATCACCGGAACTTCTATTTTAAAAGTCTCCCACAGCGCCTCTTGCAAAGGTGGAATTCCTCCCTGTGCAACCACATCAGACTGGGAGTCTGCCAGTGGCACAACAGCCATCGAACCAACCATTTCATCAGGACAAGGCAGCGGCAAATCTAATTTGTCAGCCAATATTTTTCTCCCTGCCAATGCTAAAGCATGATTCTTTGCCCTCAATTCCGGCCAGCCGCCGCTCAACAAAGAACCCATAAAATCAATAGCTACAGGCACGCACAAATAGGGGCTAGGATCTACTGTTCCCATCCAGTCAAATTCTAATTGAAAGCGCGATTTATCAGCGCGGGGCGAGTTAGCACCGTGACTGATTGTAGTTGGCCGAATGGCATCTTGCTTGTCGCGCCGCACGTACAGAAAGCCCGCACCTTTCGGAGCGCACAGCCACTTGTGGCAATTTCCCGTATAATAAGCCGCCCCAATTTCATCTAAATTCAGCGCTACCATTCCCGGCGCGTGAGCTCCGTCTACCAATACATCCACGCCACGGTTAGCTAACTCGCCCACTAACTGTTTGATGGGAAAGATTAAACCTGTTTGGCTCACAACGTGGTCTAATAAAGCTAACTTTGTTTGCGGTGAAACGCACTTAATTATTGCTTCAATAATTTGGTCGGATGACTCAATAGGAAAGGGGACTTCTGCTACTATTACTTTAGCGCCTGTACGCTCGGCTACAAAATTAAGTGTGTTGCGGCAAGCGTTGTATTCCTGATTTGTAGTTAGCAATTCGTCGCCCGGAGAAAAACAGAGCGATCGCAAAACTGCATTTACTCCCGTCGTGGCATTCGGCACAAACGCCAAGTCCTCGTCAGCCGCACCAATAAATGCTGCTAACTGATTTCTTGCATTATCCAACAAAGGTTCAAATTCCCGCAGAAGGAAGCGCAATGGTTCTCTTTCCAGTTGTTCTCGAAAAATGGTTTGCGCTTCGAGTACGGGAATCGGACAAGCCCCAAAAGAGCCGTGATTGAGGAAAGTTATATTGCGATCAAGCAACCAATATTGGTTAATCATTAGTAATTAGTAATTAGTCATTAGTCAGTAGTCAGTAGTCAGTAGTCAGTAGTCAGTAGTCAGTAGTCAGTAGTCAGTAGTCATTAGTCATTAGTCATTAGTTAGTCAACAGTCAACAGTCAACAGTCAACAGTCAACCCTTACTCATTTTACCTTTTAATTGCTCAAACTCTTCTAATGTATTGCAATTCGATAACATTACTGCTTCTCGTTCCCCTACAGGTAGAGGGCTTGCGGGGATTTGATTTAACCACACTTGAAACGAACGTCCCCCTTTGTCCATAAAACTTTGCAAACTGGGCAGAGATTGTTGGCGGTAGAAGCCGCACAAAGGCTCCCAGCGCGAATTTTGATAAGGCACAACTGCTAAAGTAGATGGGGGAAACTCTGTTAACTGACTCGCCCACTTCTGGATAATCTGGGCATCCAACAAAGGTAAATCGCAAGCTAACAGTAAAATCCACTCGGCGGCTATTTCTTTCAATCCCTGAGTCAATGCAACCAAGGGCCCGGAGCCCGGATTGTAGTCTACCAGAAATTGGGATGTTTCGGTTAAGGTCGATCGATAGCGATCGGGCCAAGCAGTCAGAACATAAACTTCTGGGGTTATAACTGCTGCAACTTCCAACGCCCGCTGCAATAGGGATTTGCCCTCAATTTCCAGCATAGCTTTATCCCTACCCATCCGCGAACTTTGACCGCCTGCAAGCACAATTACAGCAATTTTATGATTAGTCATTAGTTATTAGTCATTAGTAGACCTATTGCAAAATAATTTTGTGCTATTATGGAAAGTTTAGCCAATTTTATAATGTAGCAGGCTGGGCAAGTTTAAGGAGATGCCAATCAACCCAATAATTCAAAGTTTGACCTAAACTTGAGCCAACTTTTAAGGATAACACATATTTTTTTTGCAAGAGGTCTAGTCTGTTGGAAAATTCATTTCCCCACCTTGACTCGAAACTGGTACGGCTCGGTCAGGATACAGAAATTTCTGATTTTTATTTGGCTCTCTAGCTTTTAGAAGTGGGGTGCCATTTTCAGCCAGCAGTGCCTCAAACATCTTGGCAACTAAATCAGCCCCAACAATCTAGCTTTGAGACAGAAGTAAGAGAGTAGGGTACAACGTAAGACAATTCTAAGACAAAACGTAAGGCGCTTTCGACTTATACTCAAATAAAGGCTAATCATTGCAGGTTCTAATTGAAACTTCTAGAGATTGTGGGTACGACTAATGCTTGGAGAGTGAAGTGTGACTGCTAAATTCGCAGTTGCAATCTAATTTCGCGATCGCATTCCATGCAGAAGTACCCTTTTTAAAAGCGTCTTGCGGGACGCTTTTATCTTTATCAAGCTCATCAACCGTGATCGCGCTTTGCTACAATGTGGCGCAATCACAATTAATCGGTAAGATTGAGCAGGCAATTATTAATCATCAAATTTCATCAGGCCAAAAAGATGGATCATTTGGTATACACCAGTAATAATTGCCATCTTCGCTTAATAAATGGCGAGGTTTGCCCATTTCGCCATCGTTGAAGTTGTCGGGTTTTTTAGTCCAAACTTTAACTTTGATTTTGGTACGTTCAATAAATGTTAATGCTTGGTAGTATCCGCCTTCTTCGGAATTTTCTGAATCATCAATCCAGATAGGTTTAGATATCATTATTTTTCTTTTCATGTTCGTGTCTCTAATTACGGTTACTCTGGCGCTGTTCAAGGGTCTGGTTGGTTTACTCGATCGCCCTTCACCCCGCTCATCGGCTAGCTGAAAGTCCGTTCTCTACAGTTGCTGGCATTAAAGATCCCGATCGTATAAAGCTTAACTTGTCCAGTGATATGGTGGACAAGTTACTGGACAAGTTATAATTATTCTCTGCCAAAAGCGCAACCGGGTGCGTTTTTAGAGCTTTGCCTCTAGTAGTCCAATAATTTCCTTTATTTCGTCTGCATTTAGCTCACTGGCAATATCTGGTAACTAGATATTCTTTTTGATTGTCTAGCCCTTGTCTAGGAATCACTGGCAACTATATCATCCATCTTCTCTAAAGCCTTAATAGCAGCTATCAAGGAAGTCTGAGCTTTTAAAGCAGCCCTTGCTACTTTAGTGGGGGTGTAATCATCAGGTTCTGCTGCTTTTGCCAGCCGTGCGTTAATTGCATAGAGAGCAGCAATATCTTTTCTTAGCTGAGAGTTTTGGGCTGTAACAGACTCAGTAGCCTCAATCGCCTTGTCTCTAACATTTAGTTGTGAGACAGTATTTAATGCCTCTGCAGCCTCCTCAAGCGAATTACGGGTTAGGACCCACATTCCGCACCCCCAACTGGCACATACGCGGATTGAGGAAGTAAAAGTGAATCATCGGAGATAATAATGAGT